>DATIOP010000059.1:0-4380 GCA_035472975.1 Gemmatimonadales bacterium | reverse complement strand
GCCGCTTCTCTCCGCGCTTTCGCTGGCGCGAAGAGTGGACCGGCGATCAGCTCAAGACCATCTTGCGAGGAGTGCGTTCCACCCCGTTTCGGGAAGTACGGTCGGTACAGGTGGTCGCTCGAACGGCTTCGGACCGCGTGGCTCGGCTCGGCATCGGTGTGGATGAAGACCAAATCACCTTCGATGGGCCTGCGGTACGACAGATCCTCCACCCGGTGAACGAGCCTTTGCTTCGGAGCGGGGCCTTCACACTCACCGAGAGCCGGGAAGGACGAGTCGTTACCGGCCTCGTCGCCGACGGTCGCGGATCGGGCCATGGGGTAGGATTCTGTCAATGGGGCGCGGTCGGCCGTGCCCGCGCCGGCCAGGACTTCCGCCAGATTCTGGCGGCGTATTTCCCCGGCACTTCGCTCGAGCGGATGTACTGAGCTTCCTCCAACTCCCGGAGATCAAGGATGGCTGATCCCGTCAGAGTCGGCGTCATCGGCGCCGGAGCGATTACCCAGGTTGCGCACTTGCCCGTGTTGCGGAAGCTCAAGGGCATCGAAGTGGTGGCCATCTGCGACACCGACATGCCGAAGGCCAGGGCCCTGGCCGATCGCTTCAAGGTGCCGGACGCGTTCAGCGACATCGAGGAGTTGCTGGAGTACGAAAAGCTCGACGCTATCGCCATCTGCACGCCGAATCACCTGCATGAACCCCACGTGATGGCGGCTCTCTCGGCGAACTTGCACGTCTTCGTCGAGCGTCCCCTCGCCCTGAACGCCGCCGAAGTGCAGCAAGTCCTCCGTGCAGCCGAAAAGAAGAAGCGTGTCCTGATGGTGGCGCTCAACCACCGGTACCGCTCCGACGTGCAGATCGTCCGCAGCTTCGTCCAGAGCGGAGAGCTTGGGAAGGTCCAGAGCGTTCGCGGCAGCTGGCACGTCTTCCGCCCCAGCCGGTCCCAGCTGGGATGGCGCACTCGGCGCGACGAGGCCGGAGGCGGCGCCATTCTCGACCTGGGTTACGCGATCCTCGATCTGGGCCTCTGGCTCGCGGACGGGCCCAAGCCGGTGCGGGTGAGTGCCTCGCTGGATCTCTCCGGTGATGGGAGTGTGGAGCCCTCCGGGAGCGCTTTCGTAGTCTGCGAGAACGGTTTCTCGGTCTTCCTCGACGTCACGTGGCGTCACATCGGCGAGGGTGAACGCTTCGGAGTCGGCGTCCGGGGCAGCCGAGGGACGGCCGGCATCAACCCGCTCCATGTGTGGAAGGAATTGCAAGGCGTGCCGACCGATGTCGCACCGACCGGATCCATTGGGCGCGAAAACCCCTTCACCGCATCCTACCGAGCGGAATGGGCGCACTTCATGGCTTGCATCCACGGCCAGGCCACCCCCCCTGACAACAAGGAACAGCTCACCCTGCATCGCGTGATCGATGCGATTTATCAGTCGGCCAAGGAGGGAAGGGACGTGGAGTTGTGAGGATCGGCGGGAAGGCGGGCGGGCGGGAGGGCGGATGGTTTGTGGGATTCGACGCTGTTCGATCCCGGTTTCCCTGGCTTCTTGCCTGTCTTTCGTTGTGCATTTCCTCTCCGGCCCTCGCCGTTTCAGCCGATCGCCCTCCCGCCTTCCCGCCTTCCCGCCCTCCCGGCACCGAACTGTCGATCTCCGTCCTCACCATGGGCCCCGGCAGCGAGGTCTGGGAACGCTTCGGCCACAACGCCATCGTGGTGGAGGACCACCAGCAAGGCACCAGCGTCGCCTACAACTACGGGATGTTCAGCTTCCGGCAGGAGAATTTCCTGCTTCGCTTCATCCAGGGCCGGATGAATTATTGGATGGCGGGATTCGACACCGATTTGGATGTGGCGCGCTACCGGGCGGCGCAGCGATCAGTCTGGCGGCAGGAGCTCAATCTTACTCCGGCGCAGCGAGTCGCCCTGCGGGATTTCCTGGTCTGGAATTCCCAGGACGAAAACAAGTTCTACCGCTACGACTACTATCGCGACAACTGCTCGACCCGGGTTCGGGATGCGCTCGACGTCGCGGTCGGTGGGGCGATCAAGGCTCAGACCTCCAGGATGCCTGCCGGCACCACCTTTCGGTTCCACACCCAGCGTCTCACTACCAACGACATCCCGATCTACACCGCGATTCAGATCGCCACCGGCCGCGGAGCGGACGAACCCCTGTCGGCGTGGGAGGAGATGTTTCTTCCGTTCAAGCTGAGAGAACATCTTCGGGCGGTACGAATCCCCGACGACTCGGGTCACATGGTGCCGCTGGTGAAAGCAGAGGAGACAGTCTACGAAAGCAATGCGTATCCGGTGCTCGACGCCCCGCCGCGCTGGATTCCGAACTACTTGATCGTGGGGCTGGTTCTCGGTCTCGGGCTCGCCTCTCTGGGAACGCTCAGCGCCCGATCCGGATGGGCTCGGGTAGGTTTCGGCGCCCTCGGCCTGACCTGGACCTGGGTCACCGGGATAGTGGGGACGCTTCTCGCCGGAATGTGGGCCTTCACCGACCATGTGATCGCGAGACACAACGAAAACGTGCTGCAGTTCAGCGTGCTGGCGCTCGCGGTCGCGCTTCTGCTGATCCCGGTGCTGCGAGGGAAGAGCTGGCCGGTTCGTTCGGCACGCGCGCTCGCCGTGGGGATGGCGCTGTTGTCAATCGCTGGTCTGTTGGGGAAGGTCCTGCCGAGCTGGATTCAGGGTAACGGTCAATTGCTGGCGCTTGCGGTTCCCGTCAACCTTGGCCTCGCGATTGGTCTTCAGCGGTTCACCCGGGAATAGACCCGGTCCTAGGCGCTCCTCTCCCATAGCTTGTGGTCTACGAACAGGCGGAAGAGCTGGGAGTCCAGCATTCCGCCCTTCACCTCGTCCTGCATGATGTCCAGCGCACGGGGGGCAGGCACCGCGCGCTTGTAGGGACGGTCCTGCGCGGTCAGCGCGTCGTAAATATCCGCGATTGTCATCATCCTGGTTTGCACCGGGATAGCGTCGCCCTCAATGCGCCGCGGATAGCCTCGTCCGTTGAGCTTCTCGTGGTGCGCGTGCGCGATGTCGGGAATCTTGCTCAGCCCCCTGGTCCACGGGATGCGCCGCAGGAAGTCGAAGGTGTGGGTGACGTGACTCTCGATCTCCAACCGCTCCTCCTCGTCCAGGCTGCCCTTTCGAATGCTCAGCATCCTGACCTCGGGCTCGGTCAGGAACGGGACCGGATTCCCGTCGATATCCTCGAAAGTTCGAGCCGAGAACTCGTTCAGCTGCTCGAAATTCCCCTCGGCCAGTAGCGACGGCTCGTTGGATTCCAGCACCACCCGGAGAAACCGTTCGGTAAGAGCGATCTCGGCTTCGTGGCGACTCTCCAGCTCGAGGAGAAATGTTTCGTACCTCTCGGTGCCGTTGGCCAGGAGATAGTCGGCCCGCTCCTTCTCAAATCGCCATTGCGCGCTGCGCCTGATGAACGCATGGCGCTGGCGGATCAGGGTCAGGTTCTCATTGTAGAGCTTCTTGGCTTTGACCAGCACCTGCTCCCGCACGCCGACCTTGCCGAAGTCGTGGAGCAGCCCGGCGTAGCGGATCTCCCGGATCTGCTCCGGGTTGAAGTTCACGAGGCGGAAGGGGCCGTCGTCTATCCGGTCCACCAGGGTCGCAAGCGCGACGGTCCGGGTAGCTACCCGTTCCGAATGGCCCGAGGTCGTCGGGTCGCGCTGCTCGATCGCGGTGACCGCAGCCTTCACGAACCCCTCGAAAAGTCGCTCGATCGCCTCGTAGAGCTGGCTGTTCTCGATGGAGACCGCCGCTTGGCCTGCCAGCGCCCGGACGAGTTTCACCGTATGCGGGCTGTAGGAAATGATCTGCCGGTCTGCCTCCTCTGGAGACGCCAACCGCGCCGCAAAGTCCTGCTTTCGATTGATGAGCTGGACGACGCCGATCACCTCTCCGTGGTGATTCACCATCGGGATGACCAGCATGGACTTGGTACGATAGCCGTAGCGCTGGTCGAACGAGCGGTTGAACGCGTACTCTACGTCCGGCGGCAGCGTGTAGACGTCATCGATCACGAGCGGCTCGCCCTCGGACGCGGCATATCCTGCGAGCGACGCCTGATCGATCGGCATGGTGAACTCGACGAAGGGAATGTCGGGCCGGCTGTCGTTCTGGCTCAGCTTGAACCGCAGCCGTTTCTCGCCCCGGTCGTCTGTCTCCACTACGTAGAGACTTCCCGCATCCGACTGGGTGACCCGGCGGGCCTGGTTCAGGATCAGGTCCAGGAGCTTGTTGTAGTCCTTCTCCGTCGTGAGCTGTATCCCGATATCGGTGAGCTCAGTGATCTCGCTGGTCCGGGCCGCCGTCTCCGCCTTGGCCCGAAGCGTGTCCTGGCGAGCCGCGGC
>DATIOP010000058.1:0-2762 GCA_035472975.1 Gemmatimonadales bacterium | reverse complement strand
CGCTTCACCGGTGCGGGCGGCACCTTCGCGGGCGTTGGGCGCCGCATTGGCCAGCGCATCGCGCGCACGCCGCATCTGGTCCTTGGCGGCGGCGAGAGCAACGGCGCTCTGCTGGGAGACCAGGGCGTTCTTCCCGCTGATTTCTTTCACCTGATCCAGCAGCCGGTCGACGCCTTCCTCTAAGGCACCCTGCTCTGCGCGCACCTCGGCCGAGGCATCGCCGCGTTGCAGTGCCTCGTTCACGTCGAGCTCGCGCTCGGCAAGGCGGCTCGTCTCCGCCAGCGAGCGATCCAACGCCTGCGCTACGTCGGACTGCCATTGCTGGGCCAGGTTCTTCCTCTGCTCCTGAAGATCTTCGCTCAGCGGGTCCAGCTCTTCCGAGGCCCGTTGCCCCTGCTGTTTCGCCTGACTCCGCTGCCCTGCGGATGCCGACTGACGGGCCTGTTTCATCTGCTTGCCGGCTTGAGACGCGCGGTCGGCCATCTGTTGCATGGCCTCCTGGCGTCCTTCCTGGGACAGCTGCTCACCGGTCTTCTCCAGCGCTGCCGCGAGCGAATCGGCCCGCGCCGCGAGGGCCGCTTCTTCCGCGGCAGAGCGCGTGGAGTCGGCGGTCTCCACCTGCTGGTTCCACTGCTGCTGCGCCTGCGACAGTTCCTTCGATTCGGCAGTCAGGTTCGTGAGATCGCCCTCGAGCGCCGCGCGACGGAACAGTTCCTTGCTCCGCTCCAGCGCCTCGCGCATCTCCTGCTGCGCCTTCGCCAGATCCTTCAGCGCCTCCTGGGTCCGCTCGGGATCCAGATCCTTGAGCGCCTTCTGCAACTCGGCGAGCTGCTGTTTCAGCTCGGGCGTCATGGCACGATCCAGCTGCTCCCGGATTTCCTGGAGGCGCTTCTGCCACTCCGGATCGGCGAGTCCCGCTGCCTGAGCGCTCTTCTCCAGCGTTTCGATGGCGCTCTTCACCTCTTCGAGTTGCTTCTGCAGCTGTTCCTGAGAGGCTGCTACGGCTTCGGCTCGCTTCGCGGCCTCGAACGACAAAGACTCGTTGGTGCTACCGGCCTCGGCGTTGTCGGCCTGGTTGCGGGGCCGTTCCTGAGAGAGGTCCTCCGTCACCCGCTCCAGCTTCTGGCTCGCCGCGGCGAGACTGTCTATGCGCCCCGAGACGGATTCCGAGGCCTGCCGTGTCGCCTGGCGCACCTCGCTCAGGGTGGGGAGACGCAGCACGAACTCCTTCGACCGAGCCTGGTTGGGCTCCGGAGCGTTGTCGGCCGCGGTGACGAAATAGCGAATGGTGTCGCCGGGTAGCAGACCACGCTGGTTCAGGTCGAGCTCGAATCCGACGATGGCGCGTTGCTGATCGGCCTCGGGGAGCGGGATGATCTCGGTGGCGGGCGGATCGGCGAATCCCAGCCGGCTGATGCGGCGACTCTCGATGACGACACTTCGCACCCCGTGATCGTCCTGAGCATCTACGACCAGCGGCACTCGAAGGGAGAGCGGCGCCACCGTGTCCACTCCGGGCACCGGCAGCTCGACGCGCGGTACGCTGTCGGGTACCGCCACGATCGCCATGTGAACCGTGTCTCCCGACAACGGCTGACCCGATGCGGTGGCCAGATCCAGGGTATACCGGCGAATGCCGCTCGGCGTGAAGACACCCACGAACTTCGGTCCGTTGGTAGTAAGCGAGGCGCGGTACCCGCCGGCGCTCCAGCCGGCGTCGCTCAAGTCAGCAGTCGCTTCGCCGTGCGTCTCGAGGCGGGTGCCCGCGGGCACGTAGACCGTGTCTCCCTCGGTGGAAATCGGCTCGTCTTCGAGGCCCAGGTATGACGGATAGCGCGCGGTTACCGCGAGCCGGCCGAGGAAGGCGGGAATCCGGATATGGACCTGGAGGGTGTCGGAGCCACGGCCGCCGCTGGTGAGGCGGAGGAAGAGATCGGACTCGAGAGGACCGATTTCTCTCGTGGCCATGCCCAGGGAATCGAGCTTGATCCCCTGTCCGCGCCACACTTCTCCCGGCGCCCTGGTCCAGAGAATCGCCTGGCGCCGACCCAGGGCCTGCATCGAGACCTGAATCGATGTGCCGCGATCGGCCTCATCTTGTGAAAGACTGATTTGAACCGGCGCAGTGGCGGCGCTCCAGGCCGCGCGAGGCTTGAACAAGAGAGCCGCAGGGCCATGAGTGGGACCGGCCGACCAGAGTAGAGTCAGACCGGCCAACACCGCACCGCCGCCCTGCATCGCTCGACGCTGGAAGTTCTGCTGATAAGGAAGCAGTTCCTGCTCCGCGAGGTCCTGAAGTGCCGTCGCGGAGCGTTGATCGGCTAGTTGGCGTAGCTCCGAACTGGTCCCGGCGACCGAATCGTCCAGGTGCCCGGTGAGCGACCCGCGCCGGTGTCCCCGATCCTCGAGCCAACCCGCGACCTTCCGAGGCGTCAACTCGCGGTGCCTCCGCCAACCACGGCCCAGCATCGCGAGCGCGACACCGCTCGCCGCAGCCCAGGCAGTGAGCACCCACGTCGGTTCCTGGTACCACCCGAGTCGCGCCGCCCAGGAGAGGAGCCCCAGGACGAGAAGCGCACCGCCCAGGCCGAAGCCCAGCCACGCCAGGCTGTCGAGCCGCTTGAGCGGCCGGGCCAGGCGATGCAGCGCCTGCGCGGTGGGCGAGCTGGTCACCCGCCGTACCCCACTGCGTAGGCGAAGAGGTTCACTCCCATTCGCAGCGCCGCCTCGTGTTTCTCGGGTGGATCATGATGGACTTCGAA
>DATIOP010000057.1:0-3876 GCA_035472975.1 Gemmatimonadales bacterium | reverse complement strand
CGCCGGAACTCACCGCCGATGATGGCGACCATCAGAGGGAGTCCGAGCGCGCCGGCGCGAGCGAACGATTGTGGGGTCCCGCCGACGCCGAGCCAGATGGGCAAAGGATTCTGCACCGGCCTCGGGTAGATACCTTGGCCGGTCAGGGCGGGTCGAAACTTTCCGGACCAGTGGAGGTGCTCGTTGTCACGGATCTTGAGCAGCAGATCGAGCTTCTCGGCAAAGAGCAAGTCGTAATCATCCAGTCGGAAGCCGAACAACGGGAAAGCCTCGATCGATGAACCGCGGCCAACGATCATCTCGGCCCGGCCTTGCGAAAGCAGATCCAGGGTGGCGAACTCCTGAAACACCCGCACCGGGTCGGCCGCACTCAGGACCGTGACGGCGCTCGTGAGACGGATGCGCTGGGTTCGCGCCGCCGCCGCTCCGAGAATGACCGTGGGGGCGGAATCGAGGAACTCCCGCCGATGGTGTTCGCCTACTCCAAAGACGTCTAGATCCACCTGGTCGGCGTGCTCGATCTGTTCGACCAGGTTGCGCACCCGATCCGACGGGCTGACGGCAAGGCTGGTCTCGTCGAACGCCGCTGCGAAGCTATCGATGCCGATTTGCATCGGTGGCCTCGCCCTCCCCAGGTTTACGCCTTGGCCAGGGGCCGGGGTAATAGCGTCAGTGATATAGGTCGTGGGCGACATGCAAAGCCTCGCTTAAGGAGTCCCTAGTAAATGTGATAACACATGTGTTATAACATGTGTATGCGCCGACGGCTTCACAGCGCCTCCCGGATATCAGCCAACCCATCAATGATCTGCTGCAGCCGCTCGGCGTCGAAGTCGCCGAAGCGCTTCCGGTCGAACTCTTCGAGCTTGGGCGTGATCTCCTCCAGCAGGCGGAGGCCTTTGGGCGAGATGCGGGCCGTGACGTGCCGGCGGTCCGTTTCGTCCCGTTCGCGGCGAAGGAACTGCATGCTCTCCATGCGATCCAGCAGGCGCGACACATCGGGCACTTGTGAAACCAGCCGCTCCGAGATGTCGCGCCCGCACAGCCCGTCGGGGCGGGCGCCCCGAAGGATCCGCAACACGTTGTACTGCAGCTCGGTGATCCCATAGGGGCGAAGAATTTCATTGATTCGGTGCTCGAGCAGCGCTGCTGTGCGCAGCACCCCCAGGAGCGCCTCCTGGCTTAGGCTCGGGAAGGGCTTCCTCTGCTTGATCTCCACCTGCAGTCGGGATGTCATAATTTCAAAATACATGTTATAACATGTATGTCAATGGACTCCAGTCGGTTTGAGTTCGAACGGCCGCCCGAGCAATCGCCTGGGCCCTCCTGGGCTCGAACCAGGTGGTGGTCGACTATCTCCTGGACGGCGAGACCCAACAGGGTGGGGCGACGGCCGGAGCCGAAGCGCAGCAGCCCGGGCCCTGAGGTCCGCGGCACCCCTCAGGTGTCATATTCGCACTGAAGCCCGGCACGACCGAAGTCGTTGCCGGGCTTCATTGCCCTCCTGCTGTGCGACGGCCTCACGGCCGCCGCCTCGCACGCCATACCGTGCCTATGGCTGGAGGTCAATCACGACCTTCTCGGGGGTACCATGCCCCCCCATCCCCATGAACTTCTCGACATCCGCGACGTCCGGCTTCGGCGAGATCGCGAGGAGCGCGGATTCGTTGGGGTGGAGCATGCTGACGACTTTCTTCAGATCCCCCTCCGACAAGCGGCTGGCGGGCCCACTCGCCGGCCTGTACTGGCTGGCGTTTTCCTTAGCATTCGCCGGCAGCGCGCCCAGCCTCGCAACCGCGGTGTCGATGATCACGCTGGCCTGCATTGCCCTGTCGGAGCCGCCGGCCTTATTGCCCCTCTGCGTGACCTCCACCTTGCCAGTCGAGTCTTTGACGATGACCGCCCAGGCTTCGACCTTGTCGTAGTTCTTCTTGTTCATCTGCGCTACGCTGTAAGCGGCTCCGCCTATGTCTTTCCAGACGGCGTAGACCATCTTGAGCGGAGGGTCTTTGTCCTGTGCCAGCAACGGGTTGGCGAATAGAACCAACAGGGCAAGTGGCCAAGTGCCACGCGTGTAAGTACCCATGGGGTGCTCCAGTGAATGGGTAGGCATGAAACCAGACTAGGTAGGAATGCAATCCGGCTCCAAGGCCGAAGGTAGGGAGCCGGAATTGGGCCGACCATTGGATCTTGGTGCAGGTGCCTGCCGGCCACTGGAGAAATGGTCGCGGAAACGGCTAGAGCGGGCGCATAAGCGAAAAGGCCCGATCCACCGAAATGGTATCGGACCTTCAAGTTGCCCCTCCTGGGCTCGAACCAGGACTCTCCTGATCCAGAGTCAGGCGTGTTGCCAGTTACACCAAGGGGCAGGGGCGGTAAAAGTAAAACCGGGATTGGGGGGTGGGAAGTGGGAGACGGGAGACGGGGTCAGGGGTGAGGTGAGAATAATCCACCCCTTCGATCGTATCCCTTTTGCACCCTCACCGCTGGCCCGCATCAGGGAGGAGGACCCATGTCGCTACGCATCAATGACGAAGCTCCGAATTTCACCGCCGACACCACCCAGGGGACGATCAACTTCCACGAATGGATCGGGAACGGCTGGGCAATCCTGTTTTCCCATCCCAAGGATTTCACGCCGGTGTGCACCACCGAGCTGGGATACATGGCGAGCCTCAAGCCTGAATTCGACAAGCGCAATTGCAAAGTGATCGGGATCAGTGTGGACCCGGTCGGCAGCCACCAGAAATGGCTCGCCGATATCGAAGAGACCCAGGGTCACACCGTGAACTACCCGTTGATCGGCGACCCGGAGCTCAAGACAGCCAAGCTCTACGACATGCTCCCGGGCGATGCGGGCGACACCTCGGAAGGCCGTACCGCGACGACCAACGCCACCGTGCGGACCGTCTTCGTGATCGGCCCCGACAAGAGGATCAAACTGATGTTGAGCTACCCGATGTCCACCGGCCGCAACTTCGACGAAGTATTGCGGGTGCTCGACTCGATGCAGCTCACGGCGCAGCACAAAGTCGCGACGCCGGTCAACTGGAAACGGGGAGACGACGTGATCATCCTGCCCGCGGTGTCGGACGACGAGGCCAGGCAGAAGTATCCCGCCGGCTGGAAAGCGCCCAGGCCGTATCTGCGGATGGTGAAGCAGCCGCAGTAGCGTGAGAAGTAAGCGGGGGACCTACTCACCTGAACTCGATGAGTCGGTCCCCCTCGCTACGCTCGCGATACCCTCTCGCTGCGCTTCGCTCAGATGGGTGTTCCCACTGCTATCACTTCATCCGTCTCACCTCTCACATCTCACGTCTCACGTTTTTTTGCATGGCCTCAGCGAGGGCTGCGGTCGAGAAATTCCAGTCGAACCGCAGCCGGCGCCGAAAGCAGTACTGCTATGAGAGTGTGTCCCGCCGACGGCGTTTACTCACCGCGCGGAGTACACTCCGGATACGAGGTTCCCTTGATTACCAGGTCCCTCGGCCGCCCTGATGTCGGAGGTTGTCGACACCATCCCTTCTCACTCCTCACTCCTCACTCCTCACTCCTCACTTCACTTCTCACGCTTTCCCTGTTCCCGCCTTTCTCATTTCGCCACCGTGCACTCCGGATACTTCTTCCCCTTGAGCTCGAGGGTCCCCTTATCGCCTTTGTTCCAGAAGCTCGTGGTCGAATCCGTCACTGCGACGTACTTGGCACCCGAAGCCGTGGTCACGGGGCGCAGATCGAGACTGCCGAGGCTGGTGGTCAGGACCGCGCGGTCTCCGACGTGACCGAAAGAAATGTTCTCGGTGCCACAGACAAACTTCATGTCAGCGGCGCCGGGTGCCGCGGCCGGTGCTGCGGCTGTATCCGGCGGAGGAGACATGC
>DATIOP010000056.1:0-2484 GCA_035472975.1 Gemmatimonadales bacterium | reverse complement strand
ACGTACCGCAGGGTGGCACTGGTTAGCCCGAGGGTGGAGGTGCGGGCGACGGCGCCGGGGATGTTGGCGACGCAGTAGTGCACGACACCTTCTTCGACGTAGGTCGGCTCCGAGTGCGTGGTCGGCCGGCTAGTCTCGAAGCATCCGCCCTGGTCGATGGCGATGTCGACGACGACACTGCCCGGCCGCATACTCTTGATCATGTCGCGGGTAACCAGTTTCGGCGCTTTCGCGCCGGCGACCAGCACGGCGCCGATCACCACATCGGATTCAGCCACGTACGCCGCCGTCCGCGCTCGGTTGGGTACCACCAGGTCAAGCCGGCCACCGAACACGTCGGAGAGGTAGGACAGGCGCGCCGCGTTGGTGTCCAATACCCGTACGATCGCCCGCAAACCGAGAGCCATCTTGGCGGCCTCGGTTCCGGCCACGCCGCCCCCGATGATGGTGACCTTTGCCGCGGGGGTGCCCGGGATCCCGCCCAGCAGCAGACCCGCCCCGCCGGCGGGACTCTCCAGGTGATGGGCGGCGGCCTGGACACTCATCCGCCCAGCAACCTCGCTCATCGGCGTGAGCAGCGGCAGCCGCCCGTCCGCGGTCTGCACTGTCTCGTATGCGATCGAGTCGATGCGCCGGTCAAGGAGGAACTCGGTGAGCCGGCGGTCGGCCGCCAAGTGCAGGTATGTGAACAGCTGCTGACCCGGGCGGAACCGGTCATATTCCTCGGGGATTGGCTCCTTGACCTTGACGATCAAGTCCGCGGCAGCAAACACCTCGTCTGCGGTGCCGACAATCCGGGCGCCGGCCGCAACGTACTCGTCGTCGGGAAAGCCACAGCCCGACCCAGCGCCGGCCTGCACCACGACCTCTCGGCCGTCGTAGACCAGCTCGGCAACGCCGTCGGGCTGCAGCGATACCCGGCCTTCCTTCTCCTTGATCTCCTTCGGCACACCAACCAACAACCCAGCCATACCCGCTCCCTCCTTACTCCGGCGCGTGCGCTGTGTGAGGTTCCCACGCTCTTCTGGAGGCTTTCGATCTTGGTCTGATTGGGCCAACGGAGGAGCTGATTGTGACTAGACCGAGCAAGTTCGCCCCGGACTTTAAGGCACGCGCGATCGATTTGTATCGGACCTCAGAGGGCCGCACGATCACCGCGCCATACACCTCAACGGGCTCACCCGCACCAGTGTGTGTCGACGTCGCCGGCCGACCCCCCATTCTCATCAGTCAGTGCAGCGACTCGAGGAGCGCAACCGATTGCCCCTCAAATCAGAGCCCAGACACAGCTTGCAGGACCTACCGTGGGGACGGTACCCGGTGACGGCTCCGGACAAGGCCGAATCAGCACCGCAGCGGCTACGTCATGGATACCGGAGGGAAACCTTCCCGATGAGGTCCCCCGAAAACAGCGCTAAGGCTTTGGAGCAGTGTGACCGTCGCGCTCCGGTGTATCGAAATAGAGCTTGCGCTAAACCGGTCAGCGCATCGGTTGGATCAGGTTAACCGGTTGTTAGGCGCCAGAAGATGGGGTCGGCTCGGTCGTTTAGGTAGTCGAGCAGGACTTGGACTTGGGGACTGGCGTCGTGAGGTTCGTAGCGGTGGTATTTCTGGTTCCGGTCGCGAACTATCCGGGTCCGCACCGGGCCGGCAGTGGTGTCGCTTGTCCCACTTCAGGTCTTCAAGCTACGAACTCGCCAGCAACGCCCTTTGGGTCCCCTCCAGCTCGTGCCGGGCCAGTCGGGTTCGTAGTGATCCCCGCTCCCCCTCAAGTCGGGCGAGTTGTCAGGCCACTTTGATCGGACCGGACGGCTGACGCCACTACGCGCCAACCATCCATACGGCGCGGATGAACGCCGAACGGTGGCTGGTGCGCGAGAAAGACATCATCGAGAAATGTGCGGGCATTGTGCCGCGAACCTGAAGCCAACGCTCTGGCAGAGCGGGCAGAGGCGCGCGAACGGCCATGGCCTCGTTTTACCGTTACGCGGGCGTTAAGTGTTCGCGGGCAACGCGCTCAAGCGTCCTCAGCAGTCGCTCGTGAATGTGCTCTGGACGCACGTCCAAAATGGACGTTGCGGGTTTCCTGTTGGGTTCCGACCAGGGCTAATCGCCCGCGCCGGGCACGCTTTGGATATTTGACACCCAATCCTCGACCCAGCTACAAGGTCAGGCCGGTAAGGTTGTGGCAATCGTTAGCCAGCGGACGGCTATGGCGTATCAGAATAGACCCGCACCGGATGGAACTAGGAGACGTCAGTATGGGCTCGTTCAGTCTTAAACGGTCGTGCTATCGGCGGTGGTACGTCATGGTTCCACTGCTGTTGATCACGGCCTGGTATAGCTACCACTTCTACGGCGTGGTACAGCCCGTCTACGACGGGAAGAGCGTGGTAGGCCTCACAGCGGCGAATTTCCGGGTGCTTGACACCGAACCGGGACACGAGGTACGCGGAAACGGACTGCTCTATATCGGAGGAGCTC
>DATIOP010000055.1:0-2105 GCA_035472975.1 Gemmatimonadales bacterium | reverse complement strand
AACAAGATGATCGGGGTGACCGGCACGCTCGATCTGCACGGCGAGGGCCGGGCCGGCTGGACTCAGCTCAGCGCGAGTGCCGCGGCTGGGGCCACCAGTATTGATCTCAAGAAGGCAATGGGCTGGCGAGCGGGAGACCGGATCGTTCTTGCATCCTCCGATTTCGACCCGGGTCAGGCCGAAGAGGCGGTGATCACTGCCGTCAACGGCAGCAACCTCACGCTCGAGCAGCCGATTCGGAACGCGCACTTCGGCCAGTTGTTGACGGTGGCCGGACAGACCGTGGACGAGCGCGCGGAGGTAGGACTCCTCACCCGGAACATCATGATTCAGGGTGATACCGGTTCCACCCCGGGCTATGGCGGTCACATCATCGTGCTGCAGGGAGCCACCGCCCGGGTCGAGGGTGTCGAGTTGTTCCAGATGGGCCAGCGAGGGCATCTCGCCCGGTATCCCATGCACTGGCACGTAGCAGGCGACGTGTCGGGACAGTACTTCAGGAACAGCAGCGTCTGGCGCACCTTCAGCCGCTGCGTCACGGTTCACGGGACCGACAACGCCCTGGTCCAGAACAACGTCTGTTACGACCACACCGGTCACGGCTATTTCCTCGAGGACGGTGCCGAGACCGGCAACACCTTCGAGGGGAACCTGGGGCTGGTCTCCCGGATTCCGCAGGGAACCGACCGGCTGCTCGAATCGGATTCTCGTGCGGCCACGTTCTGGATCACCAATCCCGACAACACTTACCGGAACAACGTTCCGGCGGGGTCCAAGGGTATGGGATTCTGGTGCGCCTTCCCTCAGGCGCCGACCGGGCTCTCGGTGGGACAACCCAACCTGCCCCAGGCCACTCCGCTCCGTGAATTCAGCGGGAACGTGGCCCACTCCAACAACCAGGGCGCGCTCCACGTGGATGATGGCCCGCTGCCGGATGGGACCACGACGGTCACCAACTACACTCCGCGGGCGGATCCTGCCGATCCATCTTCGGCTTCGGTGGTGGCTCACTTCACCACCTTTCGCGCCTACAAGCAGGGCCACCGGGCCGTGTGGCTGCGGGGACGGAATCTCGAACTGGATGACTCCCAGCTGGCCGACAACGGGATCGGAGCAACGTTCGCGGCCTCGGAAACCTTCGTGAAGAACACGGTCTTCATCGGGGTCTCGGGCGCCGCCTCTCGACTGCCGACCAGCGGTTTGCTCAAGGGATACGAGTTCTATGACGGGCGGGTAGGCGCGGAGAATGTCACCTTCGTCAACTACACGGCGGGATCGTCCATTCCGGCGGGTGCGCTGGGCTACAACCGCACCAACGCGTTCCCGATCGACCCGCGGAACTTTGCCCGCAATGCGACCGTCATCAACTCGAACGAGGTGTACATCGAGGACCCGGCCGCGGATAAGGACGGGGACAAAGCGGCGGTGTTCTTCGATGAGACTGGTGACGTGTCGGGGGCCGGCAACCGGTGGATCGCGGCAAATGTACCGATTCTGCTTTCCGGGTCCTGCAGCTACCGGGCGCAGTGGAACGCGCACATCTGCACCAACAGCTTTATCAATCTCAGCGTACGAAGCGGAGGAAATGAGGCTGTCGCTCCGCTCGACGTCGTTCGGGACGACGCGGTGAGCCTGACCCTGTCGGGCACCGGCAACCAGCCGGAGCACGCGGCGATGTCGGTCATCCCGGGACGGGGATACACCCTGCAGTGGAGCGGTGCCCAGCCGCCTACGCCGCGGATCTATCTGAACGCTGCCGTCGCGGGGAACTCGGTGATGGTGTCTCTACCTCTCTCCAGCCCGCCACCCAAGGTGATCCGGGACTACAACACCTCGCAGCCCCTCGGCTCGGTCGCCGACCTGGCGGCGCTTTCGGCGAGCAACGGAGACAAGTACTACTACGATGCCGGGTCCGGCACCTTGAACCTCAAGATCGTGGTGCAGTCGGGGCGTGACTGGGCGACGATCTTTGTGACGCCGTAGGCTGGACGCTCGGGGTTCGGCGGCCGCCACCCTGAAAAGCGGTACCGCTGTATCTGTAGCTTCGAGCGCTATCTCCGCAACAGCATCAACTGCAGTTGCGATGTCGGACAACGGCCGGGAGA
>DATIOP010000054.1:0-2813 GCA_035472975.1 Gemmatimonadales bacterium | reverse complement strand
GACGCCGTAGGGCCGGAGCATCTCGGTGTTCTTCTCGACCGGAGTCATCTTCGCCATGGCGCGAGTGAACCCGCTGGTCTCTTCGACCTGAAGCGCGTAGTAGTCGATCAGGTCGGCCGACTCCTCGGCGTCTCCCATGGCCTCGAAGCGGGACTTGCCAACCTCGAGGCTCATCACCGCCGCGAGATCGAACTTCCGCTCCCGGATCAGCTCGGCTGCCTTCCGGAGGATCGCGACCCGTTCCTGCCACGGCCGCCTGGCCCACGCCTGCTGCGCGGTGTGAGCAGCCTTTACCGCCTGATCGACGTGCTCAGCCGTGGCACACGCGAAGCGGCCGAGGACGAGACCGGTATCGATCGGCGAGACGTCCACGATCGGTTCCTGTCCCGGCGATTCCACCGGCTTGCCGTTGATGTAGAGCGGATAGCTCCGGCCGGCCGAGGCTCGAACCGTGGCCAACGCGTCATCATACGCCTTGTGAAAGGCGCCGAGATCGACGTTGGTGCTGGTGTAGGTGACTTTTTGCTGGGGTGCGGTGGCGGTCATGGTGTTCGTTCTCCAAGGTGTCAGGGATCAGGTGCCAGGTGTCAGGGAAGCGGCCCCCTGATACCTGACACCTGACACCTTCTCCAGCGCGCGACTGAAGCGTCGCACTAACTCGTCAATCTCATCCTCTGATATCACAAACGGCGGCGCCAGAAGCGCCAAATCTCCGTCGGTACCGTTGGCCTGTCCTACGTTGGGCCAGACCATAAGCCCTTCCTCCAAAGCGGCATCGGCAAATCGCTCGGCGAATTTCTGCTTCCGGGGGAAGGCGGCCCGGCTGCCCTTGTCTTCGACGAACTCGATCCCGGCGAGGAGGCCTTTGCCCCGAATGTCTCCAACATGGGGCAGATCGCGCAGTTGCTCCAGCTTTTTATGAAAGCTGCGTCCCATCTCGGCACACCGCTCGACCAGGCCGTTCCTCTTCATGTAGCGCACCGCTGCGAGGCCGGTCGCGCAGAGCACCGGGTGATGCGAGAAGGTCTGGGCATGAAGCAGACTGCCTGAGCCTTTCGCGATCGGATCGAGCAGCCGGGTCGGCGCGAGAACCGCCGAGAGTGGCGTGTAGCCGCCGGTGATTCCCTTCCCCAGCACCTGGATGTCCGGTATCACACCGTACGGCTCGATCGCGGACCAGGTTCCGGTCCGACCGGCGCCCGAGAGAACCTCATCGGCGATGAACAGCACATTGTATTTGTCGCAGATCTCGCGAACCTGGCGGAAATATCCCGGCGCAGGAACCGACGCTCCGGTCGAGCTGCCGCCTACCGGTTCGGCAATGAAGGCAGCCACGTTCTCCGGTCCGGCGCGGAGGATTGCATCCTCCAGGACTGAGCCACTGCATATCGGACACGCGGGAACCCCGGCTTTTGCCTCAGTCCTCAGTCCGCCACACTCACACCTGTAGCTGTAGGGTGCCGGAATCCGGACGACGTCCACCAGCCATTCCCGGTAGTAGGTCTTGTAGTGCTCCCTCGCCGACGCCGATAGCGCGAGCAGAGTATTGCCGTGATAGGCGGGAAACAACGCGATGATCTTGTGCTTGGACGGCTTGCCGGTTTCCACCCAGTACTGCCGAGCCAGCTTGAGCGCGGCTTCGACGGCTTCAGAGCCGCTGGAGAGGAAGTAGACCTTCTTCAGATCCCCGGGAGCCAGCGCGGCGAGTTCCGCCGCAAGCTCTTCGACCGGCTGGCTGGTGAACGCCGTTCCGTTGAGGTAGGCGATCTTCGAGGCCTGCTCCGCCATGGCGGCACCGATCTCCCGGACGCCGTGGCCGATGTTGGCGACGAAGGCACCACCGGATCCGTCGAGATAGCGCTTCCCATCTTCATCGATCAGCCAGCAGCCTTCTCCCTTGGTGATGAGGGGAAAACGCCGGTTGAGCTTCCGGTAGAAGACGGGCGAGTCGGGGTACTGATGGAGTGACATTGGGGGGAGAAATTTGATCCGCCGGAACGCGATTTACTAGGGGGACTAACGTTTGTTACAGCTTGCACTTAGAGGCAGGGACCGCGGTGACACAAAGAACACGAAGTACCTCTGCGCCCTCTGCGTCTCTGTGTTTTTGAACGTGTTCCTTGTGGCTTCGTGGTGAATTCCCGCCTGCCTCGCCACTCCGTGTTTCTCCCTGCATATTGGCGCAGGACCGAGCTGGGCCAGCGTCTCGTCGATTCGTGTCGGGGTTTGGCCCGGTAATCCGATATTGATCGAGCAGGATCTTCTGCAATAGGTTGTCCCGCGCGTGCTGGTGAGGGATTGAGGCGATGAGTGGGTTGGAGTTGGGACTTCTGGACCTCTGTCACGTGGCGCCCGGAGCGACCTCCGCGACGGCGTTGTGCGACATGACCGAAGTCGCATGTCTGGCGGATGGCTTGGGTTATTCCCGTTACTGGCTGGCGGAGCACCACACCTCCGCTGTGGCCCACGCGAGTCCCGAAATTCTGATACCGCTGGTCGCTGGAATGACCGACCGGATCCGGGTCGGTACCGCAGGTGTTCTGCTTCCCTACCGTAGCCCCCTCAAGGTCGCAAGCGACTTTCGTCTCCTCGCCACCTTGTTCCCCGGACGGATCGATCTCGGCATGGGTCGGGGCCGGGCCCCGGCGGCCACCGCCGAGGCGCTCCTGTTTGGGAGAGCTGACGACACGTCTGAGGAAATGTTTGATCGGATGTTCGGCGACGTCGTCCACTTTCTGACTGGCACCGTCGCGGAGGACCATCCGAACTACCAGGCTTGGGTCAGTCCGGCGCGCCTGGAGGGTGCTATGCGC
>DATIOP010000053.1:0-3733 GCA_035472975.1 Gemmatimonadales bacterium | reverse complement strand
GACAAGATGGAAGACATGAAGTACGACATGTCGGGTGCGGCGGCGGTCCTGGGAGTTTTCGAGACCTTGTGTCGCTTGAAGCCCAAGCTGAACGTGATTGGCCTGGTACCCTCCACCGAGAATCTCCCCAGCGGCACCGCGCTCAAGCCGGGCGATGTGGTGAAGAGCCACCTGGGCAAGACGATCGAGATCGTGAACACCGACGCGGAGGGGCGGTTGATCCTGTGTGACGCGCTCTCCTACGCGAGACGCTTCGCCCCGGCCTGCGTCCTCGACGCGGCGACGCTCACCGGCGCCATTGTTGTGGCACTCGGTCATGCTGCATCCGGAGTCATGGGGACGGACGATGCTCTGATCGAAGAAGTCCGGCGAGCCGGGGATCGGTCGGGAGAGCGCGTCTGGCCGATGCCGCTCTGGGACGAGTACCGTGATCTCATCAAGTCGGACATCGCCGACATGAAGAACTCGGGCGGGCGGCCCGCCGGCAGTATCTCCGCCGGATGGTTCCTCCGGGAGTTCGCGTCCGACTTCAAATGGGTCCATATCGACATCGCCGGCACGGCGTACACCGAGCGGGAAGACCCCACCGGGGCGCGTGGTCCCACCGGAGCCTGCATGCGACTGTTCGCCGAATTCGTGCTTGCCAGGGCGGCGGGGTAAGCGGTGAGCAGTAAGCGGTGAGCGGGCCGAGCTTCAAAAAGGTGCCTTCATTCCTACCCTACGAACGGCATGAGCCATCGGGCCGCGGCCCGCTCACCGCTCACTACTTACTGCTCACGCTTTTCATAGGCCTGCTCCTCGCTCCTTCGGCGTCAGCACAGATCCCCTACGATTCAGTCCCCGCCGACACGACGCGGCCCCCCCGGGATTCCGTCGACCAGACGGAACTTTTCCTTAAAGCCCAGACCGCCAACCAGGTTCGGCTCCCGGTACTTCCCACGATCGGAAACGACGGACCGCTTCCGGCGTACAGCAGGATCGTACTGACCAGGGACTCGATCGAGTGGACCAATGCCGAAACGCTGTCCGATCTGCTGCAGCGGGTCCCGGGGGTGTACCTCTGGCGCGGTGGCCGGGTTGGCCGTTACGAGTCGCCCAACTTCCGCGCACGAGGGTCAACCTCGGTTGAATACCTGTTGGATGGGCTTCCTTTCGTGCCCATGGGACCCGACAGCGTTGGAGTAGACCCGACGATCTTCGCGCTGAGTATGCTCAGCCGCGTCGAGATCGAACGGTGGCCGGAAGGTTTGCGAGTTCGACTCTACACCCGCCGCTACGATCGCAACTCGACCGGCTCGCGGATTGGGATATCGGCCGGGGACAACAGTATCGCCCGCTACATCGGCGCGTTGGAGCGGCGCTACAAGAACGGCATTGGATTCGGGGTGGCCGCCGAACGGCTCTCGTCACCGACCTCCACGGGATCTTCCAGCGACTTCGACATGAACTCGCTCTGGCTGCAGGCTGGCTACGTGCCCAATACCAAGTTCGGGATTCAGGCTCAGCTGCTCCAGAACTCGCCGGATCGGAATCCGTATGTGGACAACAACAACGACACGCTGGATCAAAAGCTCTCCGGAACCAGGCGTGACGCGCAGCTTCGGCTCTACTGGCGCAAGCAGACCGGTGAACTCGGCCCCCGGGTGGACCTGCTGCTGGGTGCGACGACGTGGGACGGTTCCGGCGTCAATGAAACGATGCGGCAGGGCGGGGTGGTCGCCGAATGGCGCACGCCGACTTTGCAGGTGGGGGCGAGGGCGTTCAATCGCTCTCGGTGGACTCCGTGGGATCTGAGCGCCAACGCGGGATGGGCGCCCAACAAATGGTTCACCGCGTCTGGAGAGGCCGGGTATCAGAAGCACGACCTCGACCGGCACAGCCAATGGGTCGGGGGCCGGGCAGGGATTCACCTCCCTTACGGCGTGGACCTGACGGGCGTGGTCCGGACCGGGAGCATCGTGGCGGCTCCGACGATCCTGAAGGACCAGGCCCAGGACTTCACCGATTGGCAGGGGACGGTCGGCTGGGAACAGAAGTGGATCGGGCTCGAGCTGGGTTACGGGCGGACTGCGGCGTTTCGTCCCTTTGCCTACCAGCCCTTCCTTCCCACGGTGGACTCGATCGCTCCATCTGGAGAGACCGAGTGGGTAACGGTGAACTGGCGGCTCACGCCGTTACAGTGGTTCACCCTCGACGGCTGGTACAGCAACCCTCGCGGTAGAGCACCAGAAGGCCTGCCTCCCACGCACTCGCTCAGTTCGGCCACGATCCGCTCCAAGTTCTGGCGGTCGTTTCCCAGCGGCATTTTTGATTTCAAGCTGCAGGGCACCATGGAGGCCTGGGGTGATGGTGTCATCGGTCGTGACGCTTCAGGCCAGCCGATTCCGCTTCGAGGTGCAACGTTCTTCCGCAGCCTCATTGAGGTCCAACTCGACCGCTTTACCATTTACTGGGACCGAGTGAACCTCCGGGCCAACCAGGAGACCTACGTTCCCGGCTTCCTGATTCCCAAGTTCGGAAGCACTTTCGGGGTGAGGTGGGAATTCAGTAACTGATCGGTGCCGGTTCGCCCCCTGGTTCCCCCGCTCAGTCCAATGTCGAGTCGAGTCCTCCCAAACCCAAGTTCTGGAGTCGCCGATGCGTACCACTCTCTTCGCGGCGCTTCTTGTTGCCGCACCTCTTTCGGCCCAGCAGCTCCCCACTGGCTTCAAGGCCCAGCAGATCGCCGACTTCGAGCGGGAGCGCCGGATGACGCTGGCGATGGTGGATTCGATGCCGGAGCGGCTGCTCCACTTCAAGCCGGTGAAAGAGGTGAGGGACTTCGCGCAGCAGATCGCCCACGCCGCCGTCCCGGTCGCCATCTTCGCCGCCAGTGCCAAGGGCGAGAAGCCGCCGGCGCTGGGGGATTCGACCGTCTATCTCAATTCGAAGCAGGCGCTGCGGGAAACCGTGAACAAGTCGTATGACTATGCGCTCGGCGTGGTGAACGGGTTGAGCGATGCGGACTACGCCGGAACGACCACCTTCGCGAAATACACCATGACGCGGTGGCGGATCCTGGAGCTCGCGCACGAACACAGTGTGTGGACCCGGGGCGAGCTGGTGAGCTACTTCCGGCTCAACGGAATGGCACCGCCGGCGTTCAACCTGTTTGGGTCCGGGGCCGGGGAGTAACGTTTCGCCGAACTGACGATCAGCCGCAGATGAACGCAGATAGACGCAGAGAAAACAGCGCAGAGATTAGGGCCGGTTTGCTTAAAGTACTCTCAACGGTGAGCCTCGGAGGACCCCATTCCAATCTGGGGGTGCCCCAGTTCACCAAACAGCCCGTTTCTGCGTTCATCTGCGATTTTCTGCGGCTATCCCATGAGCCGCCGCCCACCGGGCTCGTAAATGGGTAAGCGGAGGCGATCACTACCCCTAAACCACGTTCCCGACTACATTTCCCTGCTTTCCCGCAACCGGGGGCTGAGTCGGCTGTGCCCTACAGTATGACCGGCTTTGGAGCGGCGGAGGGGGCGGTGGCCGGAGGACGGGTCCGAGTCGAGATCCGCACGGTCAACCATCGTCACTTCAATCCCTCGCTCAAGCTGTCGGGGGATCTCATCCCGCTCGAAGCCGAGTTGCGGGAACGGCTGCGCAAGGATTTCGACCGGGGGCACATCTCGGTGTCGGTGCGCTGGACCGAGGCGCCGGATCGGGACATGAGCCCAACGGTGAACCTCGAGCGGGC
>DATIOP010000052.1:0-2928 GCA_035472975.1 Gemmatimonadales bacterium | reverse complement strand
CTGTCGTTCCATCACCCGGTCCGCCTCGACCGACCTGTGAGCCTGTTCCGACTCGTCAATGAACGTCCGGAACCACAGCTCGAGATTCAGCAACCCCCACAGCCGCCGGCTGAACGCGGTTTCATAATCCATCAACTTCCTGACATCCTCGGCGGCGAAGATTCCGCGCTCGCGGCAGGAACGTGAGAGCAGGATATCGGAGAAGAACTGCCGGGAACGTCCCCGGGCCCACAGGTGGATGGGGACGGGGAAACCCATCTTGTCCGCGCGCTCGAAGATGCTCTTGGGAACCAGGTCCTTCACCGCCCGCTTGAGGATGAACTTGAGCTCTCCTCCCTTGAACTTGAGCCTTGGCGGCATGCTGGTGACCAGATCGACAAGCCGGTGGTCGAGCAGCGGAACCCTCGATTCCAGGGATGAAGCCATGCTGACCCGGTCCTCCACCTGCAACAGCGCGGGCAGGCCGGTGACCAGGTCATAGTGGGTCATCTTGTTGTAGTACGAGAGTGTCTTCGGATGGTTGAACACATCCTGGAAGCGCGAGAAGAGAGCTGCCCCGTCGTACTGGGCCCGAAAGTCGGAAGTAAGGAGGCTACTCGCGCCGCCGCTCCGATCGATCAGCCGGAAATAGCGGCGGTCCATGTCCTCGAACATGCCGCTGCGCCAGAACTGCTGCAGCATCGGGACATACTGCCGCATGTAGTGGAGATTCGGGAGAATGGACGCGAAGGTGACGACGTGCTCCGCTTCCTCGTTGCTCTCGTAGATCGCGCCTTTGATGGCCTGCTCGAAGTAAGCCACCAGATAGCGGACGTAGCCGCCGAAGATCTCGTCTCCACCCTGGCCACCGAGACAGACCTTCACGTGCCGGGCGGCGAGACGCGACACGATGTACTGGGGAAAGAGCCCGGGACCGGCCACCGGCTCATCCATATGGTAGAGCATGGTCGGCATCAGGTCCACGAATTCGTCCTCGGTCGGAACCACCTCGAGTAATTCGGCGCCACAGTGTCCCGCGACTTCGCGGGCATAGGGGGATTCATCGAACTCGGGGCCGTCCCGAAACGCGCCATTGAAGGTCTTGAGCGGCGAACGGCTCAGGCGGGCGGCCAGGAGAGTAACGACGCTGGAGTCCAGGCCTCCGCTGAGATAGGCGCCGACCGGCACATCGCTTCGCATCTGAAGCCGCACCGCGTCCTCCACCAGCCGCTGCACCTCCTCGACGAAGTACTCCTCAGTGTGGTGCTGGTCGATCTCGAAACCCGGCTCCCAGTAGCGCGTGGTTCTGCGTTGTCCGGTGGAGCAATCGATCATCTGGTAGTGTCCCGGCGGCAGCTTGCCGATTCCACGAAAGAGCGTGCGCTCGCCGAGTACGTACTGGAACGTCAGGTAATCGTTGATCGATTCGGGATCAGATTCCGCCTGGACTTCAGGATGCCGCAGGAGAGCCTTGATCTCGGACGCGAATAGCAGGCAGTTGTGCCTGGTGTGGAAATAGAGCGGCTTGACGCCGAGGTGATCTCGAGCCGCGAGCAGGTGCCCGCGCCTCCGATCGTACAGCAGGAAGGCAAACATGCCGTTCAGGCGCCGAACACACTCGGGGCCGTACTCGGCGTACAACCGCAGGATCACCTCCGTATCGGAGGTTGTCCTGAACGTGTGCCCCTTGGCGCGAAGCTCGTCCCGAAGCTCCACGTAATTGTAGATCTCACCATTAAACACAATGGTGAAGCCGTCCACCTCCATCGGCTGATGGCCGGTAGTCAGGTCAATGATGGAGAGACGCTTGTGATAAAGGCCGAGAGGCCCGTCCAGGAAGGCGCCCTCGTCATCCGGGCCGCGATGGTTCAGGGCATCGGCCATGTGGCGCAGCAACCGGAGATCAACCGGTGCGCCGTCGAGTTGGAGGATGCCGAGGATACCGCACATAGGCGGCGACCCCTCAGCCTTCTGCCGTCAGACGGCTTGTCGCTGCCGACTGGCGGCTTCCCGCCGATGGTTTACTGAGCACCGAGGGTTCCCCATCGAGGGCCGAGACAATCGGAAGGCTGGGCCGCCCCAGGATCGAGCGGGCGTGCTGACTCATGGCAACCAGGCGATATCGCTCTCCCAGCGCCTGCAGCACCTTGCGAAACAGGGCCATCTTGCGGGCTCCCGCCAGGTCCATCCCGGGGAAGAACGCCAATTCCTTGACCTGGTCTCCACCCAGTAGGTCGAGCGGATGTAGCAGGAAGCTCGGCTCCACACCCGATGCACGGCATGCTGCAAGAGCAGTACGCAAATATGACATCATCAGGCTTTCGGAGACCCGGGCAAGGTAGAGCAAATAGCTCAGGTGAAACGGTGCCTTGAGCACCGGCATCGTCGTTACCGGAATTTCCAGCAGGGTACGTCCCCCCGAGAGAGACCAGCGGTAGGGCTTTACCGGACGCAACCCGTCGCGAAAGCTGCCGAAGAGCTGCTTACGCTCGGCACGCTGTGCGGGGGTGAGACGTGCGGTCCAGAAGTAGTACGCCCGGGCGACCGGGCCGATGTAGGTCGGCAGCGTTGACGCGTCGTAGAGGTACCCACGGTCTGCCAGTACCTCGAGGAGGTCGCGACTCCAACTGTAGCCCGGCCCTCGGAATCCGATTGGTCGAACTCCTGTTACCTGGGCGAGCGCGTCCTCCGCGTCGGTTATGTCGGCCTCGAGTCGGTCTCGGGCATAAAGGTGTAGCCAGGGCTCGTGCTGAAATGAATGGTTTCCAACCTCGTGACCGCGGCTGATCAGGGACTGGAAGGCTCGGCAGTTACCAGGCTGTGCCGCGTCCACTCCCACGCAGAAGAAGGTGATCCGCAGGCTGAGCTCATCCAGAGTGTCGAGCAGGGGCGGGAAGAAGGTGTCGAGATAGGACGGCCGACTCTCCCAACCTGCGTCCCCGTGGGTCT
>DATIOP010000051.1:0-1992 GCA_035472975.1 Gemmatimonadales bacterium | reverse complement strand
CTTCGTCCTTCCCCAAAAGGCAACTTGCGCCCCTTCTCCGCCAACCCTAAAACGGTGGGCAGGCAGGTGATACAACACTCCGGCAACTGCCCGCCCGGCTGATCCCCCTTGGTCCATGACGATGACGCCGCGCGTGAGTGTGCCTCCGTGGGATTTATCCGGCGTCCCGAACGAAGCGGTAACCGCAGCATGATGGTATCCAAGTCAACAGAGCCTCTTGCTTCTTGGAACGACGGCGCCAGCAAGGCCGCCATCACCGACTTCGTTGCCCGGGTGACGAGGCGCGGCGGACCGGAGTTTGTTTCGGCAGACGCGCGCGTTGCCGTCTTCGACAACGATGGCACCCTCTGGTGCGAAAAGCCGATGCCGGTGGAACTCGGCTTCATCCTGGAGCAGTTGGCAACGGTGGCACGGGGGGATCCTTCGCTCGCGGATCAGCAGCCCTGGAAGGCCGCAAAGGACCGGGACTACGCCTGGCTGGGAACGGTAGTGGACAAGCACTATCACGGAGACGATTCGGACGTGAAGGTGCTCCTCGGCGGCATTCTCAAATCGTTCGCCGGAATGACGATGGATACTTACCAGGAGGAAGCGGGGAAGTATCTCCATGACGCCGACCATCCGATTCTTCATCGCCGCTTCACCGACTGCAGCTACCGGCCGATGATCGAGTTGCTCCGCTACCTCGAGTCCCACGGATTCAGCACGTTCATCGTCTCGGGTGGCGACCGGGACTTCATGCGCCTGATCACCCGGCAGGTTTATGGCATTCCGGGCGAACGCGTGGTAGGCAGCTCCGCCGCACTGTCGTATCAAGCAAACGACCGCTGCGGGGCACTGGTGTATCAGGCGGCGCCGGACGTCTTCGATGACGGACCGGTCAAGCCGGTGCGGATCTGGAGCCGGATCGGACGGCGGCCCATTCTCGCCTTCGGCAATTCGAACGGCGATCTCCAGATGCTGGAATTCGCCGGCGGCGGCGACCGCCCGGCGATGCGGCTTCTGCTGCACCACGACGACAAGGAGCGCGAATTCGCCTACACGAGCGGGGCCGAGCGCGTGCTGCAGGAGGCCAGCGCCATGGGATGGACGGTGGTGAGCATGCGAGACGACTGGAAGCGGGTCTTCGGCAGGGCGTCCGGGCCGCAGCGGCGCCTTAGCGGGCCGAGGCCGGTCGGTGGTGATCGCAGGATTGGCGAATCAGAAGTTCACTTTACCTCATCTGAATAGGTCACTAGTAGGACACAGGCCGGGCGGTGACCACATTGCTGCCCGGCACCTTTTTCAGACAGCTCCACGCCATGACCCCGGCCCTCCTCATCAAGCTCCTGATCGTCGGGAGCATGTTCCTGGTCGTCTTCGCCCTCGGGTTGAAGGTGACGCCGGGCAGCGTGCTGTACCTGGTTCGCCACGAGCGCCTGTTGCTGAAGTCGGTGCTCGCCATGAACATCATCATGCTGGTGCTGGTTGTCGAAGTCGGCCTGAGAGTAGACATACCGGTCCCGATCAAGATCGCGCTCGGGACCCTTGCGGTGTCCCCGGTTCCGCCCATCCTGCCCTTCCAGCAGGAAAAGGCGGGAGGGTCAGCCGAGTATTCCATAGGTCTGCTCGCGACCAGCGCTTTGCTTTCCATCGTCATCGCGCCCTTCAGCATCCTGGTCGTGGACCGCATCAAGCACACGGAGTGGGCGGTCCCCCCAATGCAGGTTGCCCAGACCGTGCTGGTGTCGGTGCTGGTTCCGCTCGTCCTTGGGTATGCCGTTCGCGTAAAGGCGCCCAATCTCGCGACGAAAATCGCTGACCCCATCAACAAATTCTCGATGGCGCTCTTGATCCTCGCCTTCCTGCCCATCCTCTATCTCTCGCGCCACACGATCTGGGGCCTGGTGGGCAGGGGAGTCATCATCGCGCTGGTGATGTTCACGGTCGTGGGGCTGACGGTTGGCCACCTGCTGGGTGGACCCGATCCGCACAACCGGAGAGTCCTCGCGC
>DATIOP010000050.1:0-4764 GCA_035472975.1 Gemmatimonadales bacterium | reverse complement strand
GCCAATTTGCTCGGGACTCATGTAGGCGGACGTGCCCACCGCGATACCGGAGCGGGTGACTCGATCGGAGCCGGAGAGCTGCACTGCCCGCGCAATGCCGAAATCCACCAGGACTGCCCCGTCAGGACCAAGCACGATGTTATCCGGCTTCACGTCGCGGTGAACGATGCCCGCCTTGTGCGCGTGGCCGAGTGCGCCTAACAAGTCCCGGGCGAGTCGGCGGGTGGCCGGAGGGTCCAGCAGATTGTCGCGCGCCAGCAATTGTTTGAGCGTCGGCCCCTCGATGTACGGCATGACGTAATACACCAGCCAGTCCCGGTCACCCGAATCAAGCAATCTGCCGATATGCGGATGGTCAAGCTGACGCACTAGCGCGATCTCCCGGAGAAACCGGTCCGCCGCGACACTGACCAGAAGCTCGGGGTGCAGAACCTTCAGGGCGACCGGCTTTCCCGAGGGGTCGGTCGCGTAGAAGACGCGCGCTGCGCCGCCGCGGCCGATCTCTCGATCAACCTCGTAGGTGCCCTCGAGGGCCTTGCGCACCAGCGCCAGAATGTCGCGCGGAATTGGGCTCCCTGTCCCTTCACCCGGTTACCTGATTGAATATGGGAGATGACTGGGGGGCCTGAAAGAGTCGTCGTGCGGAAGGGTGATGGTCGTGAGGAGTACCGGCAGGTTCAGCCGATCCCCAGCCAGTAAGTAATCTTGAGGGCGAAGAAGTTGTCCCCCTCGGTGCCAAAGGAATCCCACATGTCGTCGAGGGTGACCCGGTGGTTCGATGTCACCTCCGAACCACGGCTCTGCTGCCAGACCAGAAACAGAGTGCTCCCCGGTCGCCACTCCCAGCGCAACACCAGATTGCTCCGGAAGCTGAGCACGTTGAAGTCCGGGTCGCTCAGGGTCAACGAGTCGGCCCCTCCGTTGTCGGTGATCACGATCGAATCGGGAGCGAATCGTTCGATCGTGGTCCCGTCGGTGCCATAGCGACGGAGCGTCGTACTCCGTGGCTCCGGCAGTTCGCCGAGTCTGGTGTAGGCGCCACTCGATGCGAAGGGCTCCAGGTACCCTTCGAGGCTCAGGTTGGGGGTGATGATGTAGTTGAGGCGTAGCTGGGCCGAGATGGTCGTCTGATCTAGCGCGGCGAAGATGTAGCGCTGGCCAAAGGTGGCCGCGGAACCGCCCGGCTGGGTATCGAGGTATTGTCGCTCTTCCTTGCTGCGTTCGTAGCGCGGGTCGAGCGACAGGAACCACTGGGGGGCGGGTCGGAACGAGACGCCGCCGCCGATCTCCACATGGTTCCCGTCAAATTCGTCGCCCTGCAGGTTCCCGTTCACCCGCCACTGAAAATCCCCCGCCTCGCCGCTGAAGAACTCGAGGTCGGTGCCCCATGCCGTGGGCGACCCCATGAGCGGGCCACCGCGGGTGAGCTGGTCGCTGGAGTAGCGGGGCACGAGGTAGGCGCCGATAAAGGTCTGCTGGAATCGTTTCCAGGTCTGACTGCTGCTGACTGCGAAGCGGGTGAACTGGCGCTCCCCTCCGTAATTCCAGTTGACGTGTCCGAACACTCCGACATTGTAGCGGTGGAACAGTTTGCCGGGCTGGATCTCGCGGTAGCGGAGACTCCAGTCCACATCGAGGTCGTCGGCGGCGCTGAGCTGTCCCGCATCGTTCAACTCGAACTCCGGTGACTCAGCGCTGGCGTTGAGATCGTAGACCCAGTGCTTGCCACCCAGCTTGCTGAATCCGAGGCCCGCGGTGTAACCGGTCAGTGAGGTGCGCGAGGGATCGAACTTCACGTGCGTGGCATCGGGTCGCTGAAAGTATCGCGCGCTGGCCTGCTGCACGTCGGCGATCCGGGTCGAATCGCCGGCCACATAGCTGAAGCCACCGTAGCCCGAAAGCTCGTAGGTTCCGCCCTTAAAGCGCAGGTTCCAGTCTACCCCGCCGCTATACGCTCGCCGGCTCAGCACCGAATCCAGGATGTCCTTTCCCAGATCCCGCTCGACTCCGGTCAGAGTAACCCCGATGGTCGACGCCGAAGGCCCAAACTCCTGCTGCACTCGGGCCACGCCGTAACTCGTGAGAGGCTCCACCCGGCTGTGGCCTTTGACCGTACCCACCGTGTCGAAGGTATCGGCGTATTCATTGGCGGTGACCGCGAAAAGGCTTCCGACCGAGAGCCCTTTCGCCGTTCGCCCCGTAATCTTCGCCGCGCCGATGATCGTCGTGTTGTCCGGAGTATTGATGAAGTCGCCTCCGGGATCTCCGTGCGGCGGCGCCCCGATGCGACGGGAGTAGTAGTACCCCGGACCGTTGCCTCTCAGGAGGTTGTTCCCCTCGGTGAAGAACGGCCGCCGCTCGGGAAAAAAGATCTCGTACGCGGTCAGGTTCACCACCGCGGGATCGGCGTCCACTTGCCCGAAATCCGGATTGACGGTGCCATCGAGCGTCAGGTTCGGTCCCAAACCCATCTTGACGTCGGCACCGGCCCGCCCCACGTAATCACTCCCGTCGTTGAAAGGGTCCGCGGGATCGGTGTTGCTGGTGTATCGTGCATCGGCCGCCACATACGGCAGCACTTCAAGACGGCGCGAAGGTCTGATCCCTTCGATGCCCACCAGTTGACCGATGCGGGAGAAGTAGCCGCTTTCCTGCTTGGGGATCATTACCCAGTAGATGTCCTGGTTGGACCCAGGCATCCAGCGGTTGATGTTGAGTCCCCACACCTGTTCCTGCCGGCTGTTGAAGCGCAACTGGGAGAACGGAATCCTCATCTCCGCGGTCCAGCCGATCGAGTCGAGGCTGACTCTCGCCTCCCAGACCGGATCGAATCCGTAGTCGCGATAATCTTCGGCATCCCCGGGATGGTAGTAGTCGCTCCGCACCCCTCCAGAGCTGATGCAGAAGGTGAAACCGGTCCGGTGGTCGTGATAGGTGTCCAGCGAGATGATCAGTTGCTCGGCATTGCTGAACTGGTCGCGCCGGGTCACGGGATGGGGCAACTCGCCGGTCGGGCTGCGCCACATCCGGGCGCCGACGTAGAGCGCGTCGGCATCATATAGAAACCCTACCTCGGTTCGTTCCTGGGGATCACCACCTTCCACCGGCTCTTTCTGAACGAAGTCGCTGAACCACGGGGCAGTTTTCCAGACGTCCTCGTCCAGCGAGCCGTCCACCGTCGGAGCCTGGGCGGTGAGGCGGCGGGCCTGAGCTTGCTTGGTTGACGCATAGGAGGAAGCCTGGCCGGCAGCTACCGAGACCCGGGCGCCCATGAGACCGATGAGCAGCATGCAGGACGACCAGCAGGATGTTCGCATCGGGCTCGAGTTGTCGGGTCTGGAACAAAATGAAGGCGGGCGGCACCCGGAAGATCTGATGCCGCCCGCCAACTAAACGTTTATGAATGCCCCCCGGTTTCAAGCCCGCTTCCGGAGACGAATGCTCCCGTTGACGGTTTCGATACTGAGGTCCCTTCCTCCTTGACCCACCCGCCCCCGGAGGTTCTGGGGAGTCACCTTGCCGCTGATAGTGATGGGGAAATCGCTGTCGATGCTCCCATTCACGGTCTTCACATCCAGCTCGGTGTTGAGGTCCCCGGGGAAAGTGAGCGTCACCGAGCCATTCACGGTGTTGAACTCGAGCTCATTGGTCCAGTCACTGCGGCCCATGGTCGCCACGATCGAGCCGTTGACCGTTGACGCTTCCACGACGCCGCTGGCCGTTACCCGCACATCTCCGTTCACGGTGTATCCCTCGGCGTCCGCGGCGATCGATTCGGCATTGACCGAACCGTTGACCGAACGGCCCACGAACCGAACGCCCTTCGGTACTGTGACATCGAAGTCCACTTCGGTGTCGTTGTTGTCGTTGTCATTGTGGCCGTGAGACCCCGCGGTGCAGTCGTTCGCCGGCTTGTTCTTCCGGGATGGGTAGACCGCACAGATCGTAACGCCGTCCTCGTGCTCCACCACCCGGATCTCCACATCGTCAGGATTGCTCTTGCGCGCGCTCTTTCGCGCCGTCACCGTCACTTCGCTTCCGGACCCCCCGGAGGCGTGGACGTCACCATTGATGTCCTTGATCTCGATGGTTTTCCCCGCCGCGAGCTTGCCCTGCCACTTGAATGGCTCCTGGGCATGGAGTACGGGAACCAAGCCCGCTACCAAAAGCGCGGCGACAGTGATGCGGGTCATGATGCACTCCAGAGTTGTGGATTTGTCATCGGTCGCAACTGCTCCTCAGCGGACCGTACCGCCCTTTCGAAGACTCACCGTGCCATCGAACGACTCGATCTCGAGGCGCGCGCTGCCGTTCCCCATGGTGAAGTTCATGCGCTTCCCGGGTGTGATACCGCTCAGGGTAATCGGGAAGTCTGATTCCATGTTACCGCTGTAGGTCGACACCGAAACGCTTGCGTTGATCACCGGTGTCGTCACGGTTACATCACCGTCGTGCGAGACCAGGCGATACCGCCCCCCATCCTTAATCGGACCGCGAAAGCTGATCTCGCCGTCCACCGATTGGGCCTCCACCGACGGGGAGTCCACCCCGTCCATGGTGATGGCGCCGTCTACCGCCTGGGCCCGGATCTCACCGGCGACGTTGGTCATCCGGATCTCTCCGTCCACCGAGTTGAGCTCCATTCTGCCGCGCGCTCCGCTCAGTTCGATCGAGCCATCCACCGAGCGGAGGGAGATGAGTCCCCCTCCTCCGCTGATGCGGATCTCCCCTTCGACTGTTTCAACTGTGATCTCTCCCTTGGTC
>DATIOP010000049.1:0-2202 GCA_035472975.1 Gemmatimonadales bacterium | reverse complement strand
GCTGCCGCTGGATGAACACTCTCAGCGGCTCTGCGACGCCTACACGAAGCACCGCAAGCGGCTCAACGCCGGCATGGGCTTCTATCTTGGGCGTTCCCGGGTAGCCACCTTGAGCCGCGACTACGCCGGACGGCGAGGATGCGACCAGCTGGGCCGCTGCCTCTGGGGCTGTCCCACCGATGCGATCTACAGCCCGCTGGTCACCCTGAGGGAGTGCCTCAAGCAACCCAACTTTCGTTACCGGCCCGGGGTGATCGCCGAGCGTTTCGATTACGAGCGCAGCGGGAGGGTGAGCCGCCTGGGTGTCGCGACAACCGAGGGTTCCGAGCTCGAATGGCTACCCGCGGACTTCTTCGTCCTGGCTGCAGGTGCGCTCTGTTCGTCCAAGATCTATCTGGATTCCATTTATGGCCGTACTGAGAAGATTGCGGTGTTGCCAGGCCTGATGGACAACCGGCAGATTCACGTCCCCTTTCTCACCCCGGCAATGATTGGGCGCCCGGTCGAGACCTCGAGTTACCAGTACCACCATCTCGCCTTTGGCATCGAGGGCGAGACCCCCACATCCTACGTACATGGACAGATCACGACCCTCAAGTCGGCCTCTATCCATCCGATTGTGTCCAGCCTGCCGGTGGACCTGAGAACCGCGACAGAACTGTTCCGGTCGCTTCGGGCTGGGCTTGGCATTGCCAACGTCAACCTCCACGACGACCGGCGAGACGAGAGCTACCTCACCCTCGAACCGGCGGAAGACCGGAGGCGGACGAGGCTGGTTCTGGAGTACCGGGACCCGCCCGATGAAGCTCGCCGCTCGGCTGGGGCGATCCGCACGGTGAAGCGAGCCCTCGGACGCCTGGGCGGGATCGTCCCTCCTGGGATGACGCGGGTGCTCCCCAAGGGCGCGAGCGTGCACTACGCAGGGACTCTGCCGATGTCGAGCTCACCGGTCGAGCACGGATGCCGACCAGACGGACGCAGCTGGCAATTTGAGAACTTGATTATCGCGGATGGCGCCGGATTTCCCTTCCTGCCGGCCAAGAACCTCACCTTCACCCTCATGGCCAACGCAACTCGCATTGCGGAGACGGTGTTGTGACCCGCCTATCGGTGGTCGTCACGATCGTGGATGGAGGAGCGACCCTCGATCGCTGCCTCGGTGCCCTGAACGAGCAGGTCGGAGGACCCGAGCTGGAAGTCATCGTTCCCTGGGACGACAGCGTGCAGGGCATCGGGGCTTTGGAGCGGCGGTTCCCGCGCTTTCGTTTCCTCGCTCTGGGACAACTCGACACTCTCCGGCCCAAGCCAAGTCCCGCGGGCCAGCATGAGCTGTTCGACCGGCGGAGAGCAGCGGGACTGGCGATCGCCGGAGGGGAACTGATCGCCATTCTCGAGGATCGTGGGGTGCCACGCTCGGACTGGGCTGCAAGGGTCTCCGAGTTGCACGCCGGACTCTCGCATGCCGTGATTGGCGGGGCGATTCAAAACGGGCGGAACCGGCCGCTCAATTGGGCGGTCTATTTCTGCGACTTTGGGCGCTACCAGCTTCCCTTTGAGGCGGGACCGCGGCCCTACGTCTCCGACGTGAATATCTGCTACAAACGCCGGGCGCTGGAGAAGACCCGGGAACTTTGGGCATCGCGCTATCACGAGACGACCGTGCATTGGGCGCTGCAACGAGACGGAGAGGTATTGTGGCTCGATCCGTCTTTCGCCGTGGACCAGATGCGGGACGGAGTGACGCTCGGCGGGGTCTTGTCGGAGCGAATCGGATGGGGACGGCTCTTCGCTTACACGCGAGCAAGAGAGACGGGCCCGTTACGCCGCGTGATTCTTGCGGCTCTTTGCCCGGTGCTCCCCTTCGTCCTGCTGCTTCGCCACCTGCGGATGCAATTCCAGAAGCGGGTCAACGCCTGGCGGTTCGTCGCGGTCAGTCCGGTGGTTTTTCTCCTGCTGGCTGCCTGGAGTTTCGGGGAGCTGATCGGTTACATCACCCGCCGACCGTAATCAATTCGGCAAGCTTCCTCCGGTCGGTTTTGCCGTTGGCATTCATGGGGAAACCTTCGAGAATACGGAATTTCCGGGGGAGCATGTATTCCGGGATTCGCTTCGACAGTTGGCTCCGGAGCTGGCTCCCAATCTCCCGCTCGGTGCCTGCTGGTCGCTCCCCGAGAACCACGAAGGCTGTCAGCGAATCGATTC
>DATIOP010000048.1:0-6583 GCA_035472975.1 Gemmatimonadales bacterium | reverse complement strand
GCCGAAGCTTCGGCTGCCTACAAGCGCGCCGCGCAGTTGCTGGACCGCGCGGGACGGAAGAACCTCATTCACAAGAACGCCGCAGCTCGGCAGAAGAGCCGGCTGGCCAAGGCGGTGGCGGGGAAGAAGGAGGGTCGGCCGTTAGCCGTTAGCCGTTAGCCGTCAGCCGTCAGCCGTCAGCAGTTCCAAGAACAAAAAACCCTCCGACTCGATCATTCGGAGGGTTCTTTCTTTTGGAGCGGCTGACGGCTGACGGCTTCACTCACAACGCCGCCAGCTCCGCCCCACACCGCTCGCAATACCACTCTGTGGGCCGGTTCATGGTGCCGCACTCGCCACACTTGAGCGTCTTGGGCGCGGTTCCGCCGCTGGCGCGATCCTTCGACGCTTCGGCTGCCGGCGCCGCTGCCGGCGGGGCGGCAGGAGCGGAAGGAGCCGCAGTCTCGACCGGTTTGGTGAAGCCTCCACTGGACGCTTGGCCTGTTGAGCCGGTGCGGCCGCGCCCTCATTGCCGGTGACCGACTTGAGGAAGGCCAGCTCATCCATCTTCCCGGCCGGGGCCTCGCCAGGCTTGCCGGAGGGGAACCAAAGGGTCCTGCCGGCAGAATCTTCCTTTGGCTTCGCGGTCGGCGGCTTGGGTTGCGGCTTGGGAGCAGCCGGGGACTTGAAGGGAATCTCATTACCCTGCGCCGCCACAGCCGGCCGCGGTTCGGTCGGGGCCGTGAATTCCGTCATGATCCCGGGGATCGGTTGCGCCGGAGCGGGTGCCGGTGGCGGTGGTGGCGCGGCGGCGACCGGCGGAGGCGCAGGCTCCGGTTCGGGTTCGGGTTCCGCCTCCATGTTTGGAAGCGGCGCCCGGATCGTGGTCAGCACCTCGTCGAGGCGATCGATCTCGGCGGTGGTCCGACTCAGCTCCTCCTGAACGCTCACGACTTCACGAGTCAGGTCGGCGCGGATCGTCTGCCACCGGCCGTCGTCGTACTCGCCGACCATGTGGCGGACCTCGGCCTCGGAGAGCCGCTCCTTCGCCTCGCTCTCCCGAGTGGAAAGCGTGTCTCGCCTGGCCTGGAACTCCGACATCTGCTGCTCCAGGTCGTTTTGGTGCGACCGCAGCGCTTCGACGACCGACTGCAGCCGTCCTTCATAGTCGGCTCGCACCCGGTGCCGTACCGCATCGGGCACCGGCGGGCTCGCGTTGGAGGGACCTGTGAGCCGGGTTATCCAGGAAATGAACTGGGCCCGGTCCTGGAGTAGCTTGTCGATCGCATCGTTGCGGTGGGTCGGCTTGGCCATGTCCAGTGCTTCCTCTCAGCCGGTCCGGAAGGAGAAAACCTTCTGCAAATCTATAAGCCTCGCGGGTTTGCGGAAAGCCATCCGGAGGCGGATTCAGTCTCCCAAGGCTTGGTAGACCACCCTGCCCCGGACGATCGTCACCTCGGCCCGGCCGGTCAGAGACCTCCCACCGAAGGGCGTGTTGCGGCTCTTGGAGTGGAATCGCGCAGGATCGACGGTCCAGCGGGCTTTGGGATCGAACACCACCACATCCGCCGGCGCTCCAACCCCGAGACTGCCACCCGGCAGGTTGAAGATCCGGGCCGGCTGGGTGCTCATTCGCAGCAGGAGGTCGGACAGACTCATCAGGCCGGTCTCCACCAGTTCAGAAATCGCCAGGCCTAAGGCCGTCTCCAAGCCGAGGATTCCATTCGGCGCGTCGTCGAACTCGCGCTCCTTGGCGTCGTAGTGGTGCGGCGCGTGGTCGCTCGCGATCACATCGAGCGTGCCGTCACGCAGCGCCTGCCGGATCGCTTCGCGATCGGCGTCCTCGCGAAGCGGCGGATTCATCTTCGCGTTCGTGTTGTACCCCTCGCACGAGTCGTGGGTGAGCGTGAAGTGGTGCGGTGTGGCCTCCGCGGTCACCCGGATCCCCCGCTCCTTTCCCCGGCGGATCAGCTCGACTGAGCCGCGAGTCGACATGTGGCACAGGTGGACATGCCCCCCTGTCAGCTCGGCCAGGATGATGTCGCGCGCGACCATGATTTCTTCCGCGGCCGCGGGAATGCCCTTGAGTCCGAGCCGAGTCGACACGATCCCCTCGTGCATGGCGCCACCTTCCGCCAGGGCCAGATCCTCGCAGTGATCGGCGACCGGAATACTGAAGGTCCGCGCATACTCGAGGGCGGTGCGCATCAGGTGACTCGACATCACCGGCTTCCCGTCGTCGCTCACCGCGACAGCGCCGGCCCCGACCAGCTCGCCGAACTCCGCCAGTTTCTCTCCCCGTTGTCCCAGGGAGATCGCGCCGATCGGATACACTCTTGCCTTCGCGGCACGCTGCGCCTGGCTCACGATGAACCCGACGGTGCCCTGATTGTCCACCACCGGATCGGTGTTGGGCATGGCGCACACCGCGGTGAACCCTCCCGCCGCCGCGGCCATGGCGCCGGTCGCCACGGTTTCCTGGTCCTCCTGCCCGGGCTCGCGCAGGTGCACATGCAGGTCGATCAGCCCAGGGGCCACCACTTTCCCGGCGGCGGGAATGACCAGCGTTCCTTCTTCGCCTACGACGTTGCTACCCACCGCCGCGACCTTGCCGTCGATCAGATACACGTCGGCCACCCCATCGGTCCCCCGAGAGGGATCGATGACTCTGCCGCCCTGGATCAGGATGGGACGAATCACTCGGCTCCTCCACTGTGCTGCCAGTCGGGAGATCCCCCGGCCAGCAGGTAGAGCACTGCCATGCGTACCGCGACGCCGTTGGTGACCTGGGGAAGAATGACGCTGTGGGGACCATCGGCCACATCGCTGTCGATCTCGACTCCGCGATTCATCGGGCCCGGATGCATGATCACCAGATTCTTTGAGGCCTTGGAGAGCCGCTCAGTGGTTACCCCGAAGACCCGGTTGTATTCGCGGAGCGAAGGAATGAACCCCGCCGTCATTCTCTCCAGCTGGAGCCGGAGAATGTTGAGGGCGTCGGCCCATTGAATCGCGTCTTCGATTCGAGGGAGACGGGTAACTTCGAGCTCGTCGATGCCCCGCGGCATGAGGCTGGCGGGCCCGCACACGCCGACCTGCGCGCCCAGCTTGGTGAGACCCCAGATGTTGCTCCGGGCGACACGGCTGTGAAGGATGTCGCCACAGATCGCGACCTTGAGCCCCTCGATCTTGCCGAACTTGTCGCGCAGCGTAAGCAGATCGAGCAGCGCCTGGGTCGGATGCTCGTGCTTCCCGTCTCCCGCATTGATCACATTCGACCGGATCCGCTTCCCCAGGAACTCGGCGGAGCCCGAGGCGTGATGGCGGATCACCACCATGTCGATCCGCATCGCTTCGAGGTTCCGGGCCGTGTCCACCAGGGTCTCGCCCTTGGAGACCGAGCTTCCCGAGGCCGCCACGTTGACGGTGTCCGCCGAGAGGCGCTTCTCGGCGAACTCGAAGGAGATCCGGGTCCGGGTCGAGGCTTCGAAGAACAGATTGACGATGGTCTTCCCGCGGAGGGCTGGCACCTTCTTGATGGGCCGTTCGCTCACTTCCTTGAACGGTTCGGCCGTGTCGAGAATGAGCCGGATCTGATCGGCCGAGAGGTGCTCGAGCCCGACCAGGTCCTTCCCGAGGGAGGCGGTCACCGTTGACCCCATGAAGACCCCTCAGGCACCTCGCGTCTAACAGCAGAAACGCGGAGGCGCAAAGAGTTTCTTGTGTTTTGTGTTCTTTGTGTCTTCGTGATCAAATCAAGCCTCTGCGTTCTCTGCGTCTCTGCGTTTGACTTGCAGTTCAATCGCCCCGCACCAGCTCTACCGCGTCGCGCCCGTCCAGCTCGCTGACCAGCACATCCACCCGATCGTTCGGCGTGGTGTTGATCGTCGTCCCGGCGATGTCGGGTTGAATGGGCAGCTCGCGGCCACCCCGGTCCACCAGCACGCAGAGCAGGGTCCGCCTCGGGCGGCCGAAGTCGGCGAACTCGTCGAGTGCCGCCCGGATGGTTCGGCCGGTGTAGAGCACGTCGTCCACGATGACCACCGTCTTGCCATCGAGGTCCGCGGGCAGCTTGGTCTCCCCGACCACCGGGCGGGGGCCGACCGCCTGGAGATCGTCCCTGTAGAGGGTGATATCCAGCTTGCCGCAGACAATCGGATGGCCTTCGGTGGATTCGATGAGTTTGGCGAGGCGTTCGGCGAGCTGCACACCACGGCGCTGGATTCCCACCAGGACGAGGTCGTCGGTCCCGTGGCATTTCTCCACGATCTCGGAAGCCATGCGATTGAGGGCGCGGGTAACCGCCCGGGCATCGAGGAGGGGCGTGCGGGTGGGCATGCTGGGCCGGGAAGCTAGCAAGGAGGAGGGAGTGTCACAAGGCGAGATCTCCCCGGTTCCTCAGATGACGCCCGCCCAGAGCAGCATGGCTGAGGCGACCCCACAACCCCCAGGAGACCGCCTCATGCGTACCCGATCCCTTTCTCGAATCGTGCTGATATCCGCCGTTGCCCTGGCTTGTCATTCCCAGGATTTGACCGATCCCTCCACACTGGGCAGTGATCAGACACAGGGAATGAGCACTCCCCTTTCTTCCGGCGTTGCCGACCTGCCCGTGTTCGATCCCAACGCCTTCGTGCCAAGGGTGACCAACCCGCTGTTCCCCCTACCGCTTGGCCGAAGGCTCATCTACCGTGGTACCGAAGATGACCTGCCGGAAACCGTCGTTACCGATATCACCTTGGGACACAAGACTATTCTGGGCGTGCCGGTGACCGTCGTCCTCGATCGGGTCTTCCTCAATGGTGAGCTCAAGGAGAAGACCTTCGATTGGTATGCCCAGGACAAGGAAGGCAATGTCTGGTATTTCGGCGAGGATACCAAGGAGTACGACAACGGCAAAGTCGTGAGTACTGCCGGGTCGTTCGAGGCCGGGAAGAACGACGCCAAGGCCGGCATCATCATGCGGGTCCATCCCAAGCTCGGCCAGGTCACGCCCCAGGAATTCGCCCCGGGTGTCGCGGAGGACAAGGCGCGAGTGCTCGATCTGAACGCGACGATCACCGTTCCCTACGGCACCTTCACGCACTGTCTGAAACAGGAAGAATTCACCGCGCTCGAGCCGGATGCACTCGAGAACAAGTACTACTGTCCGGGGGTTGGGATCGTCAACGAGCTGGATGTGAAAGGTGGGACGGTCAACACCGGATTGACGAGGATCATCAATCCCTGAGGAATCAGCTAACCAACGTGCTAGGCGGCGGGCCGCTCAGTAACGGAGACCCGTCGCCTGGCCGTGGCCAGCCCCGCGAGATATAGCCTCCGATGGGAAGATCGAAGCCGACGCAAAACCACGGGTACCAGACCGGTGCCGGCGGAAATCAGCACGATCGCCGTGCCCCACCGCTCATTCAGGATTCCCGGTCCGGGTGTCACCTGAATCACCGGCCAGATGCACCACCTTTACAGCCAGGTCGCGAGCGAGGTGCCGCTGCATCGAGGTTCGGGTGTCGGGATTGGCATTGAGATAACGCTCCAGGGTTGCAACCTGCCAACGCATTGCACGGACCGGCTCGTCAACAACCGCTTCGACGTCGGCTTGGACACCGCTGAGGGTCAGCGCGGAGCCGACGAGCTGGCCCGCTCCCAGCACGCCCACGACATGTCCATCCTTCGTCACCCGGACCTTGCCCCTGAGAATGAGCGGCACGGCGTCTGGAACCGTACCGCGCTCAATCATCCGCTCCCCGGGTTGGGCCGTGACCCAGGACCCGATGCTCAGCACTTGCAGGACCTTCCGGGGCGGTAAGTCCTGGAAAACGAGCCGTCGGACTTCTTCTTCCTCTGCCGTCAGTTTGACGGGTCGTCGCTCCATGAAGAGGCGCCATGACTGCAGCAGGTTGATTCCTGCAAAAAGTACCGTCCACGCGAGCGGCGCCCGCAACATTGTTGGCTGTAGCAGAAAATACGGGATCGACACTACCGAGGCTGCCACCGCAAATAAGCGCAACCACAGGATATCGCGAACCAAGTACGCCACCAACAACAGGATGTTTGCAGCATGGATGAAATAATCAGGCGAGTAATTCGTCATCGTTGTCGCCCTTTCGGCACGGGCGCAACTTCAATGATGAATCATCACGCCCTGGTTGCCACGAACGGAGTATGTCTCGGCGGTCTAGCTATTAATCAACCTGCGAAATCGTGAGACCTGAGCTTGCCTGCCTGGGATTGTCGTCCTATCCAGTGGCTGGACAACCCTTATTGCTTATCATGGCAAGCTGTCCTGGTCCTGCGGCAGCGGCAAGCCGTGACGACACCAAAGGGCACCACGCACGCTCGACCCGCTAAAACGACGGCAGCGCACCGACCCGTAAGTCAGTGCGCTGCAGCGGACAGAGAGGGATTCGAACCCTCGATACGCTTTTGACGTATACACGCTCTCCAGGCGTGCGCCTTAAACCACTCGGCCATCTGTCCTGGTGGATCGGGGCGGGCAAATTAGCGGGCCGACCCCAAGGGCGTCAACGAAGCCGTCAGCCGTCAGCCGTTAGCCGTTAGCCGTTAGCCGTTAGCCGTTAGCCGTTAGCCGTTAGCCGTCGGAAGG
>DATIOP010000047.1:0-1666 GCA_035472975.1 Gemmatimonadales bacterium | reverse complement strand
CGGCGATCGTCCGGAACGAGATTTCCTAGTCGCGCAAGGGTGCAGTAAGCAGCTCGCGCGGCTTCCTGCACCGCAACAGATCCCTGAAGAGGGCCCCCACAGCCCGTCCGCAGGTCGGGAATCCTCCAGATTCCCTCCCGCGGAATGCACCCGCCGCAAGGCGCGGAATGCACGCCCGCACCGGATGTCGTGTGTAGGGGCCGGGCTCCGACCGGCCCTCCGGTTGCATTCCCACCACACGGGCAGTTGAAGCCCAGCCCCTACTCCCCGATCGCGCGGTTCACGGCGGGCATGACGACCTCGGCCATCAGCTCCATCGAGCGGCGGGCGACGCCGGGATCAACCCAGTCGAGGCCGCAGTAGAGCAGCGTTCCGAAGTCGCCGACCTCGTCGCGGAAAGCAAGCAGGTCTTCGGTCACCTGGCTCGCAGTACCGGCGATCACGAGCTGTTCCAGCATCGAGTCGGTGGTGACGGACGAGTCGGGCAGCGCCGGATCCGTCTTGAACAGATTGGCGCGGCCCGCGCGGATGAGCTTGAAGCCGAGCTGGCTGTAGTAGTGCCGGTAAGGACTCTGCGGGCCCAAGCCGTACTCCCGTGCAGTGCGATCATCGTCGGCGACGAGCACCGTCTTCGCGACGCGCCACCTCGCCCGGTCAGACACGTGATCGCCCGCGGCCGCGCTGTACGTCTCCCAGTGTGTCCGTACCCACTGGGGCAGCAGGAAGTTGGCCGAGATGATGTCCCAGCCGCGGCTTGCCGCCTCCGCGGCGCTCCGCGAGGAAGGCTCCACCACAGTCACTGCTATCGGCGGATGCGGCTTCTGATACGGCCGCACCATGACGCCCTGGCCGATGTCCGGGATCATCGTCCGAGACGTGGAGATGCTCCAGTGCTCACCTTCGAGGTCGTACGGAGCCATCCCCGCCCAGATACCTAGGATGTGCTCCAGGCACTCCTGGAACTTCGCCTTGCGGTCGAGCTCGAGATTCCCGAAGACCTCCCAGTCCGACGGCAGGCCGCCGGGGCTGACGCCGAACACGAACCGCCCTTCGAGGATGTTGTCGAGCATCGCCACCTTTGTCGCGATCGCCGCGGGATGACCGTTGGGCAGGTTCACCGTTCCCGTTCCCAGCGTGATCCGCTCGGTCACATGCGCAAGGCTGGCCAGGAAGACGCACGAATCAGTCACCGACTCGGCGATGTCGGTGACGTGCTCGCCGACGAACGCCTCAGTGAACCCCAGGCGGTCGGCGAGCACGATCGCCTCCCGATCCTCCGTCAGCGTCTGCACATAGTCACGACCTGGTGGGTGGAGAGGCATCGTGAAGTAGCCGAGCTTCATCCGACAGCTCCAGACGACGCTGGTCGACGACGGAGACCGTCGGAGTGGTCCTCCCACATGCCCTCATGCTTCCACATGTTCACCCCTCCTTGACGTTCCATCCTCAGACGCCACGTACTCCGATGGAGGACAGGTCCCGGCGCAGGCCACGCTCGTGGGATCGTCACCTGAGCTCTCTCAATTGACAGAGACACCATCCGGTGCGCAAGATTGACACCTCTCGCTGACCGATTGGAGACCTGGCACGGACACGGAAGCAGTGTTCAGCATTATTCGACGGCGGGGGGCAGGCTGATGGGCCGAGGTTGGAAATCACCGGCGGG
>DATIOP010000046.1:0-4782 GCA_035472975.1 Gemmatimonadales bacterium | reverse complement strand
AGGGAAAGGTCCGGCTTGATGAGCGACGGAAGCCCCTGGGGAATGAGGCCCACCGACTCTACTCCTCGTGTCTCCAGCCCGAGCAAACGCATCGCGGCGATTCCCAACGCCATCACGACCAGCGGTGCTGGCACTTTAGGGATAAAGTGTTCCAGCGCGACCAGTAGGGCGATTGTTGCGACCCCGATGATGAGTGTCGGAATTTGGGTTTCCGGCACCGCCTGCCCGACGGCGAGCAGGTTGTGGAGAAAGCTGCCCTTCGCGAAGTGGATGCCGAGGAGTTTGGGGACCTGGTCCAGCACAATCACGAGTCCGATTCCCGCCTTGAAGCCGACCAGTACCGGTTCCGAGATGAAGTTGGCGACGAACCCCAGCCGCAGAACCCAGGCGACGAGCAGCATCGCGCCCACGAGGAGGGCGAGCGTGGCCGTGATCCTGATGAGCGTCGCGGGATCGCCGCCCGGAGCGATCAACGAAAGCTCGGCCCCGGTGAGGATGGCGATCGTGGTGGTGGTGCTCACGCTGAGGACCCGAGAGGTTCCCAGCATCGCGTAGATCACCATCGGCACGAGAGCGGTGTAGAGTCCCACCTGCACCGGCAAGCCCGCGATCGTGGCGTAGGCCATCGCCTTCGGTATGACGACCGCGGCGGTGATGAGGCCGGCGATCAGATCGAATCGGAGCCAGCTACTCTGATACCCGGGGAGCCATTCCAGCAACGGAATGGCGCGGGAGCGCTGGTTATTGGACACCTGGTTTCTCCTGGTTCACGAGGGTCTGCATTCCATGCACAGCCGGGTCCCGCTAAGACCTGGGCACTTCATGATCCGTCAGGATCGGCATGAAGGGCACCCAGGGGCCGACCTCCTCACGATATTGTTTCGCCATCACCCGTTCGATCTGGGCCAGATGGCCGAGGTCGTGGACTACCCAGCTCGCCAGCAACTGGCGGAGGGTGACGGGGCCCAGGCCCGGGTGGAGTCCGGGAAGGTTCAGGCTTGCCGGGGTCAACTTCCAGCTAGAGAGCAGATCGAGATTGGCGGCGCGGAGTTTGGCAAACTCGGCCAGGAGACTATCGAGAGTGCGTCCGACGTTGCGGGCCCGATGGCGGAAGCGATCGTAAGGTTCAAAGCGCGGCTCGGGACCTTGAGCGAGGATAATCCGCGCGCGGGGGATCCAGTCGGTTTCCTCGCCATCGATCAGGTGACCGACGACGTCGAACGGGCTGAAGGTATCGGGTCCTTCGACGGCGCGGCTCCATTCGTCAGGGAGGTCGCTCAGGATCGCGTTGAGAGTCTTCGGCGTCCGGGCGAGAATCGAGGTGGCCTGGGCGAGATTGAATTGCATGACGGTAGCGCCTCACGAGCGGGGTAGGGCTACCCGACATGATACAGGAGAACGTGATGGAGAAATAGGGAGGGTGACCTTCATCGGGGCGTGGGGCGTTGTTTTCTGCGTCGTACAACGTTTCGAGGGTTAGTTCCTGTTGATGCGGCTTCAGGATATTCCCTCGACTCACCATGCCTCGCTCACCTCCTCCTCGGTGTAGCGCCGCCAGCTGTTGTCCGGAGCCAGCTGCACCCCGTCAATCACCACCCACTCGCCCAACGGCCAATAGGAAAACCGGAAGCTGGCCCGAATCACGAGGTCGTGAGTCCCATCGGGGAGCTCGCCTCCATAGACATCGCAGGCGCCGAGGCGATCCTCCAGATAGGGAATAACGCTGGAGGGTGGCGAGGTCTGACCGCTGAGAACCGCGATGCGTTTCTCGACGCTCAGTGCCGTCAGATAGACAATGGTGGATTCGATGGAACGCTCGAGAGCCGCGTAGCCTTCTTCCCATGCGACGCGGCCGGGACGGAAGGCCATGCGGAAGCAGGCCCGGGGAGGCCCGATACGCAGCCCGAAGAGGAGGCGGAGCGGCATGACCACCTCGATGAAATGGAGCTGGCGAGAGGAGGGCAATAAGGTGCACTTGGGGACAACACCACACAAGGCGGGGAGTGGACTGCAGGGTCTGACGGTTCAGCGCACGGATCTCAGAGCGTGTCGGGGGAACGCAAACCACCGATCGTAACACGAGTGCCGGCACCAGCGGCCAATGCCTTTTCATACACATGGCGCACGGCCGCGACGTCCTCCACTGCCAACCCCAGGGACTTGAACAGGGTGATCTCGCGAGAGTTCTGACGACCGACGACCAGGCCGGCCAGCAGGTCACCCAGCTCACCCAGGATGTGATCGTCGGCGATCGCGCCCTCGCTCCTCGGGATCAGGAAGTCACCCGACTCGTTCATCGCCGATTCTCTGAGATCAACGAAGAGCCGGGCTCGGCGCACCGCCTCGGTGTCGAGCTCTCGCGCGCTCGCGAGCGACGCGCCTACCGCGTTCACGTGCGTGCCGGGCGCGAGCCAGCTTCCCTCGAGAACAGGAGTACGGGATGCGGTGATGGTACAGACCACGTCGGCCGAGGCGACCGCCTGCTGCGCCCTGGCGGCAACGGTCACCTTCACCCCGGGTTTCTCCTGCGCGCGTCGAGCAAACTCTTGCGACCTCGCGGGGGACCGGCTCCAGACTCGCACCTCGTTGATCGGCCGTACCGCGGACACCGCCTCGAGGTGCGGCATCGCCAGGGTGCCGGCGCCGAGCAGCGCCAGGCGCTGGGAATCGGGGCGGGCAAGCAGCCGGGTTGCGAGGCCCGACACGGCAGCGGTCCGGATCGCGGTGATCGACGACGCGTCCGCGATTGCGAGCAACTCGCCGTGGTCGGCCCCAAAGAGGAGGACAACGCCGATATGGGAATCGAACGGTGTCGCATCGTTACCGGGGAAAACCGTGATGATCTTGGCCGCGATCTGAGCGTTTGTGCCGGATCCCACGACCGCGGGCATTGCGGCGAAGGCGTTCGGGCTGTCCGGGAGCCGGATTACGGTACGAAGCGGCACCAGGCTCCGGCCGGCGGTGAGCGACCTGAAAGCTCCCTCCATCGCCTCGATACATTCGGCCATGGGGAGGTAGGCGTGCACCTCGCGATGTGACAGCAGGAGGGTAGTCACTTGGCGCGTTTGGTCTTGCGCTTTGGTTTTGCCTTGGTTCGAGGCTTCGCGTGCAGCCGCTCCGGAAGCTTGGCCTTTCCGGTTTCCCGATTCCATTCCTCAAAGGTCTCGGGTGAGATCTCGCCTTTGACAAGAAGTTCGGCAAACTTCCGGCGTTGTGCTTTGCTCTTGAACGGCATTCAATCCCTCCTCGGTTGATTCACCACCAAGGCGTCCGGCTGCTCAGGAAGCTTGCTTGACCGCCGGCCCGGTGTTGTTGATATCGATGCTGCACCGCCACTCGCCTCCCTCTCCTTTGCGCCAGACCTCGACGTATCGCCCTTCGGTCGTGACAGGGTGTCCAGCGGAGTCGGGTACCGTGACGCTATTAGTCCCGTAGGTGTAGGCCTGGTCTCCACTCGCCGAGACGACCGCGTTCTCCGGAGTCCAGGAAATCTGAAAGCCGGGAATGGCGAGGCTCGTGGTAACCATCTTTCGAATCGCCTCGGTCCCCACATAGGCCGGCTGGCCGGGAAGGAGGACACGGGCATCCTCGGTCCAGAACGAGACGATGCTATCCACATTCCCTGACGCCGCGGCTCGAGCCCAGGCTCGGTCGCGTTCCAGGAGAGCCATCGTCTCCGCCTCGCGGCTTACCCTGGGCTGGCACGCCGCGATCGTGAGCGCACTCAATCCAGCAAACACCCAAAGTACTGGCTTCATCGACTTCTCCTTAAGCATGAGGTTGCCACGGTGACCAGCGGGGCAAGAGACGCGGTACATGCCTGCAATACTCTCGATAGCTCTCCCCAAAGCGCTCGGCAAGGAACGGTTCCTCCAGCAGGGGGATATAGATCGCATTGATCATGAAGAAAATCAGGGCCCATGCGGCGTGATGCCAGGACAGAAGGAGCAGAGCCTCGCCAATCAGCACCAAGAGTACGCCGGAGATCATGGGATTGCGGACGTGGCGGTACGGGCCGGCGACTACGAGGTGCCTGGGCGGGTCCCACGGGGCCAGGGTGCCACGACCCTCCGTTATGAAACGCCTCAGACTGGTGGAGAAGAGCAAGATCCCGACAGCGAGAATCGCCATCCCACAGGCCTGTAAGGCGACCTGGGTCAACGTATGGCCGGGTGCCAGGCCGATTGCCCGTCGACGCGCGAGCCATACCGGGATGATGACCGCAACGGTGAATGGCAGGACGGCAATGGCGAAAAGCTGCCGGAAGATCCAGGTCATTGGGTCCACACCAATCGGCCCGGTGTACACTCAGGAGGGGTCTGCACCGGGCTAACCAAGCCCAAAAGTTTGAAGTATTTTGTGATTCCGACCCTATGTCCTGTGTTAAAACCGGCTTCATATCAGTCTGAAAGTTATCCGAGCCAGCGAACCAAAGCAGCCTTCAATATCTTGATCTTGCGAACTCTCCGCCGACTGTGAGGTCGGATGTCGACCCGTATTTCCAGAGATCGTCGTCGCACGCTGCGCGCATTGAGTCTGTGGGCGCTGCTGCCGGTCTTTACTATCGCTTCACCTCAAAGTGCCGCGGCACAGAATCCCGACCTGGCGCTCAGCCAGGAAGAGCGGGACAGCGTCCTCAAGGATTACCACAACATCTTCCCCATCTGGGGCCGCAAGGCGATCGAGAAGGGTTTTGACCTTCCCAAGCCGCTGGGCCTCAACGTGATCGGGCTCTACATGAACCAGGGCATCGAGATCACGGACCTGGGCCTGAGTACGGGA
>DATIOP010000045.1:0-4374 GCA_035472975.1 Gemmatimonadales bacterium | reverse complement strand
GCACGACGCCGCCAGAGCGCAACACACGCTCAAGCGGATCCTGACGATCCTCAAGGTCCTGGTGGCCCAGCTGGACATCCTGGAAACGATGACCCCGCTCGAGTTCCTCTCATTCCGGGACCGCCTCGACTCGGGCAGCGGATTCCAGTCCTACCAGTTCCGCGAGCTCGATTTCGCGCTGGGCCGCAAGGATCCCCGGGCCCTGGAACGCTACCCTTCCGGTTCCGGCGCGCGACTCTCACTCGAGCGGCGCCTGGGTTCTCCTACCCTTTGGGACGCGTTCCTCCGTTTCCTCGCCGCGAGCGGGGCCGCGGTTCCCGTCTCACTTCTGAAGCGCGACGTGAGCGGGCCGATTGAGCCTTCTCCCGACCTGCAACGCATCCTGATCGAGATCTATCGCAATAACCCGGCGTTGACCGAGCTGTGCGAGCGTCTTGTCGATCTGGACGAAGGCGTCATGGAATGGCGATACCGCCATGTGAAAATGGTGCAGCGCACTATCGGCACTCGGCGCGGCACCGGCGGGAGCGCCGGGGCGGAGTACCTGGCTACCACGCTCAACCAGCCGCTCTTCCCTGATCTCTGGGCCATTCGGACCGAGTTGTGAATCCGGCAACGCTGTACGCCTCACCCAATGCCATTGCAGACCACTACCGCCGCTTCGGCGTGGCGGAACGGCTGCTGCTGACCGGGCACTCCCATCAGGCCTGGCCGGATCGCGGCTTCGACGCCCAGGCCCAGGCCTGGCTGGATGCCGCACGGTTCGTGGACAACAAGTGGGACCATGCCTTCGCCCGGGCCGACCGAGTCCGCCTTGGCTTCCGACGGCTGCTGGATGACCGTGACGGCTACATCGCGCTGGCGCCCAATACTCACGAGCTGGTGGTCCGCTTCCTGTCCGCGCTTCCACTGCGCGAGCGCCCGCGCCTGGTAACCACCGACGGCGAATTTCACACGATCCGCCGTCAGCTCGATCGCCTAGCCGAGGAAGGCATCGAGCTGATCCGGGTCCCGGAGGCTCCGCTCGAAGGACTGGTGGAGCGACTACGCCGGGCGGTGGATGACAGGACCGCCGCGGTGCTCCTCTCCGCGGTGTTCTTCGACAGCGGTCGCATCGCGCCGAGTCTTGCCGATGTCGCCGAGCAGTGCCGGCGGTATGGAGCATCGCTGCTGGTTGATGTGTATCACGCGCTCAACGTGGTGCCATTCTCACTGCTCAAGGAGGGACTGTTCGACGCGTTCGTAGTCGGTGGCGGTTACAAGTACTGCCAGTTGGGAGAGGGAAACTGTTTTCTCCGATTCCCTGCGGCCACGACGCTGCGGCCCGTGATCACCGGCTGGTTCAGCGAGTTTTCCGCCTTGACCGAAAAGCAGCAACCGGGACAGGTCGCCTATGGAGAGGGGGGAGATCGTTTCGCGGGCGCGACCTACGACCCGGCAAGCCACTACCGGGCCGCGGCGGTCTTCGACTTTCACGACGAGGTAGGACTCACGCCGGAGTTGTTGCGGGTAGTGAGCCAGCACCAGATCGGTGTGCTGGCCCGAAGCTTCGATGCCCTCGATGCTGACCCCGCGGTGATCCGTCGCGATCAGACTGTGCCGCTGGACCAGATCGGGGGCTTTCTCGCGCTCGAGGCTCCAGCGGCGGGAGCCTTCTCTGCCGGGTTACATCGTGCGGGGGTGTTTACCGACTCCCGGGGCAACATGCTCCGGCTCGGGCCTGCCCCGTACCTGTCCGACCGTCAGCTCACCGATGCGGTGGCCATCCTCGGACAAACGGCACGGGGGGCCCTGCCGGCTGTCTCCTAGTACCTGTAGTGCTCCGCCTTATACGGCCCCTCCACACTCACGCCGATATAGTCTGCCTGGTCCTTCGAAAGCTTGGTCAGCTTCACACCCAGCTTGTCGAGGTGCAGCCGAGCGACCTTCTCGTCCAGCTTCTTGGGCAGAACGTAGACCTGGCGCTCGTCGTACCGGGTGCCCGACAGGGTCGGCTGGCCCGTGGCGTTCAAGTGCAGATCCAGCTGTGCCATCACCTGGTTGGAGAAGCTCGAGCTCATCACGAAGCTTGGGTGCCCGGTGGCGCAGCCCAGGTTGAGCAGCCTTCCCTCGGCCAGGATCATGATGCTGTGGCCATCGGGAAAGACCCACTCATCGTACTGCGGCTTGATGTTGATCCGCTTGATGCCTTTCACCTTCTTCAGCCCGGCCATGTCGATCTCGTTGTCGAAGTGGCCGATGTTGCCGACGATCGCCTTGTCCTTCATCCGCGCCATGTGGGCCGCAGTGATGATGTCCTTGTTCCCTGTGGCCGTGATAAAGATGTCCGCGGTCTCGACCACGCTTTCCAGCGTCGTGACCTGATAGCCTTCCATGGCCGCCTGTAGCGCGCAGATCGGATCGATCTCGGTAATGACGACCCGGGCGCCCTGCCCCTTCAATGACTGGGCGCATCCCTTGCCGACGTCTCCGTAGCCGCAGATCACGGCGACCTTTCCGGCCAGCATCACATCGGAAGCCCGCAGGATCCCGTCGGTCAGCGAGTGACGGCAACCGTACAGGTTGTCGAACTTCGACTTGGTCACCGAGTCGTTCACGTTGATCGCAGGGAAGCGAAGAGTGCCCGCCTGCATCATCTCGTAGAGCCGGTGAACGCCGGTGGTGGTTTCCTCGGAAACGCCCCGCAGGTCGGCCGCCACCTTGGTCCAGCGACCAGGATGCTTCTTCTGCTCGGCGCGGACCAGCTCGAGGATCACACCCCATTCTTCGGAATCGCGAGCGGGATCGAACGCCGGCACTTTGCCCGCGGCCTCGAAGTCGGCGCCCTTATGGACCAGAAGCGTCGCGTCGCCACCATCATCCAGGAGCAACGTCGGGCCACCGCCATCGGGCCACATCAATGCCTGCTCGGTGCACCACCAGTATTCCGGCAGCGTCTCGCCTTTCCAGGCGAACACCGGAACACCCTGGGGATTGGCCACGGTGCCCTGCCGGCCCACCACGACGGCAGCGGCGGCGTGATCCTGAGTCGAGAAGATGTTGCAGGAAACCCAGCGCACATCCGCGCCAAGGTCAACCAGAGTCTCGATCAGGACGGCGGTCTGTACTGTCATGTGCAGCGAACCCATGATGCGGGCTCCTGCCAGCGGCTGCCTATCGGCGAATTCCTTTCGGAGCGCCATCAGTCCGGGCATCTCGAATTCGGCGAGCCGGATCTCGTTGCGGCCGAATTCCGCGAGCGAAAGGTCCTTCACCTTGAAGGGCTCGCGTCCCGCCTCCCGCGCGGCGGTGAATGGGTGCTGGGTCATTGCTGTGGTGGCCATTGGGTCCTGTCTTGAGTCTAAGGTCTTGAGTCTAAGGTCTTGAGTCCATATTGCTCGGACGTCTCACGTCTCACGTCTCACGTCTCACGTCTCACGTCTCACGTCTCACGTCTCACGTCTCACGTCTCACGTCTCACGTCTCACGTCTCACCGCCGTCGCCACAAACAACCCCGGTCCTTTGGCCTTGGGATCAGGCGGAATCGGCGCATAGCGGCACGACTCGAACCCCGCTTCCTCCATCCAGGGAACGATCTGCTTCGCCGCGAAGCCTTGCCACAGGTGCCCCATGGTCTGGCGGTACTCGGCGTGATCGTGAGGCTGCATGTCCACCGCGATTAGCCGCCCGCCCGGACGAATGACTCGCGCGGCCTCCGCGAAGACCGCGATCGGCTCCGCCACGTAGGGGAGCACCAGCGCCAGCACCGCGAGATTCAGCTCGCCGTCCTGTATCGGCAATGCCTCGAGCTCGCCGCGCCGCAACTCTACGTTGGGCAGGTCCGCCACTCGGGCCTTGGCGGCTTTGAGCATCGCCGGCGACCCGTCCACCGCGATCACCCGGGAGACGAACGGGGCCAGCGTCTGGCTGAGCTGGCCGGTTCCTGCGCCCAGGTCTCCCACGATCCATGTCGGATCCAGCAGGCCGAGGGGAGCCAGCAGCTCGGTGCGGCTGCCAAAGAGCTCTTCCCGCATGCGGTCCCACTGGCCCGCAGCGCTGGCGAAGAACTCATCCGATTGGATTCTCCGCTGCGCCAGCACCCCCCGAAGGCGATCCCCGTCGCGGAGCGCAGCCGGTGTAACCGCGACCTGCTCCTTCACCAGCTGCCACAACCGCCGGGCTGCAGGATCGAGATCCTGCCCTGGCATCCGGTAGTACCGGCTGGTTCCGTCCGCCCTGGAATCCACCCATCCCTCGTCGCTAAGGGTCTTGAGATGGCGGCTGACGGTGGACTGGGGCAATTGAAGCGCTCCGCATAGGTCCGTTACCGACAGCTCGTGGCGCTCCAGTACCAGCAACAGCCGGCACCGGGTGGCGTCGGCCAGGGACTGCAA
>DATIOP010000044.1:0-5774 GCA_035472975.1 Gemmatimonadales bacterium | reverse complement strand
AGTGGCAATGGACTCTGCGGGCCTGCCGCTGCTGGTCGTTGAACTACTGCACGCGGTGGCATTGGGGCTGGATCTGCGTCAAAGCGACGGTGCCTGGCCCAGCCCGCTTCGGACGCTCAGTGATACCCTCCCCGGGGATCTTCCCGATGCAGTCGTGGCAGCCATACGAATTGGATTTCGGAAGCTGACGACGGCGGCTCAGCGCGTGCTTGGGCCGGCGGCGGTGCTGGGGGACCGCGTGAACATCACGGATCTGAGTGTGGGCAGCGGAGTCGATGGCCAAACGCTCCACGAAGCTCTGGACGAGCTGGAATGGCAACGATGGCTGATTGCGGAACCGCGCGGATACTCCTTCGTGGCGCGGATCTCCAGAGATGTGGTTGCCCGGGATATGGTCACGCCGGGCCAACGCAAGCGCATTCTCGATGTGGTACGGAAAAGTCCGACTGATCCCACCTGACCGCTCCCGTCGCGGCCATGACGTTCCCTGCTATCGTGATCGAATTACCTCCACTCCACTTTCACCACACCGACTGTGCTGGTGAGAGACAGAGAGAGTTTCCGTCCAGCGGTGGCATAGTTGAGCGAGCGGTAGACCCGGCCCTCATGGACGAATCCTTCGGGATTGAAGTTCGAGAGGAAGCGGTCCAGCGTAAGCTCGACACCGACCTCCTTGGGCAATACCAACGAGATGTCGCCCAGGGCAACGGCCAGCGTTATCGTCGCGTCGCGCTTCCAGGCACCGGTCAGATCAACCAGCACGCCGCCCACGCCTCCATCCACGCTGATCGTCTTGCAATCGCTGTTGCCCAGCTGGTAGGCCGAGAATTCCGCGGCACCAACGCTGATGCTCATCTGCTCGCACTCCACCCGGTTGGGTGAGCTGAACCGCAGCGTGGTCTCGCTGGCGCCAGTCCGGATCTCGGCCTGAGAGACCCGGAGTCCACCGAGATCCAAATCGGCCTGGGCCGCGCCAAGGGAGACGTCGAGGGAAAGAATCGTGCGTGGGTTGAGCTCGATCAACCCATCCTGGGGGCGATCGTTCTTGAGTCCCACACTGATCCCCGCCTGTCCGCTGCTCTTGATGCCGAGGCGGAGGTCCGTCCCGCTGCTGTCCACCTTGCTGAGCGGCGCGAAACGCTGGGGATCATAGGAAAGCTCCATGCGGTAGAGCGATCCCGGCGATCCCGGCCGGACCTTCAATACGCCCGCTGCAAATTCGATCTCGGCCTGCAGGCTGTCCTGTCCCCGGTACTGCTTGGACAGGGTCACGGTGCGGTAGTCCTGAGCGGAGAGCGGCGTGCTGGGTGTGATCAGCCAAAGCAAAAGAAGCAGGGCAAATGCCCCGGAAGCACGGCGCATGGGTCTAGCGGTAAGGAGGAGGTGGTGTGCGAGTCCCAGGCCTGCTCTGGGCAGGGACTCCAAACTGCGGTGTCGCCCACAGGAATTCGTCGGTGAGCGCTTCGGCCGGTAGCAGGCGTCCGGCAAACTCTTCGCGATACCCTGCGCGGCTCAGCAACGCTGCACCGAATCCCACCGTCCCCAGCAACCACGTCACCAGCGCCGCCGCGGCGAGCAGCAGGGTCCCGGCAACCGGCACCCAGCCGAAAAAGACCCAGACGGCCCAGAGCGTCAGGATGCCGACCAACCCGACCGTGACGTAGCGATAGCTGTTCGCGCTTGAGATGGAGGCGCCGAGCGCCAACTGGCGCCTGGTATAGCGCTCTCCCATGGCGTGAGCCACGGCGAGGAAGCCGCCCAGGACCGCGACCACGACCAGCAGGCCGTACACGATGACCGCGAAGGGGAGCAGGAGGATCCCGGCGACGCTCAGGATCAGCCCGACCACCAGCATGCCGAAGGTGGGGAGCAGCAGGATCTGGCCGAGCAGCCCCACCAGGAATGCCCGCCCGAAGGAGTGCGCCACGGTGTCCGAGACCACTTCCAGCGGCGGTCTCGCGAACATCACCATGCCGGTCCCGATCAGCAGCAGAGTGATGAAGACACCGGCGAGTCCCGCGGCATTGCGCGCGGTGAGGGCGAGACGGCTCGGAGCGGCTTCGGTCGGAGGCTTCGGCTGGGGGGGTGTTGGCTGGGCCCGGAGGGTTCGGATCTCTCCCCGAATCTCACCGCCACGATCGCGCACGTCGCCGGCCACCGCGAGGACATCTCCGGTTACCACTGCTCCGGGATACACCGTCACGTTGCCGTCTACCGTGGCGAGATTTCCCTCGAGCGTTCCGAATACATCCGCGTCGCCCCGGATCACGAGCAACGGTCCCTTCACGGTCTCGCCGGAGCCGATGCTGTAGTGGCCGGCGCGCGCCTGACCTCCCGGCACGGTCACCCGCAACGCAGTGCCCTCGAGCCCCACCGCCCGGCGGAAGAGCGGCTCGAGATGATCTGGATCGCTCAGATCCGAGATATCGATGACCAGACCGCTAGCGTCGGCCGGCGGCACGGCCTGTGGCAGCCCGACTCCGGCTTCTGGCGCGCTCAGGGCGGCGAGCCGCTCCTGCACCAGTGAGACGAGGCCCTGCTCATCGCGACTCAGCCCATCCGGCTGCCAGTCTCTGGCGAGCGTGAGAACTTCTCCCGTCCCGATCCGCGCTGCCTCGAGGACGAACTGCCGCCAACTCGTCTCCAGCGCACCACCCTGAGGGAACCGGCCTACCACCCGATCATCTATCTGCAGCTGCCCATCGTGCAGCGAGATGCGCAGGGTTCCTCCGTCCTCATATTCGAAGGTGAGGGAGCTGGCCTGCGAAGAAATCGAGACGATGTGATCCCGAACCACTCGAGGGGGTTCGTCGTGGAACAACTGGCGGAAGAATGTGATTGATGCGGAGAACGTGTCGGTGAATCGGTCGTCAGGATCGGGCGCAGCATAGAGCGGGCGGGCCAGAACCAGCGCCCACCCGAGCCCAAGAATCAGCGATCTCTTATGGAAGGGCACGAGCCACTCGCGGAGCGGGCAAGGCCAGGAGCCGGCGCATCGCGAAGAGACCGCCTGTATAAAGAGCGGTCGCTACCGCGGTGAGCGCTGCTACCCGGCCCGGGCTCGCCGCGGAGCGAAGCTCCAGGACCCAGGGTTGCGCGAGGATGCGGGAGCCAACGCCCTGCGCTGCTGCCAAGGTCCATTGGGTCGCAATCGTAGTGGCCCAGCTACCCAGCGCGGCGAGAGTATCCGGGTGGGTAAGACTCCATGCCACGCTTGCACCCATCGATCCCACGACCAGACTGCCCACTCCCGCCGCCAGGGCAACCGAACGCCGGCTGGCGAAGATCCGCGAACGCCAACTCTTCGGGATCGCCACCTTGGCCATCACCCGCTCTTCGAAACGCGCTCCAGGCTGGAAAAGCGGGAGCTGTTCCAACCGATAGACCAGGGCGCGCTCAGCGTCCGCCAGTTGCCGGCATTCGGTGCAGGCCCAAAGGTGATTCCGTCCCTCCTGGTGCAACGCCCCGGCGAGCCACGCGTCGAGATCATCGACGGTGAGGTGCTCTCCAACCGGAAGCGGTGCCACTCGCACCGAGGCCATCACGAGTTCGGAAAATCCCGCAGGCGGCTCCAGCGCCGGGAGGGCATTCAGCTGCGCCACTACGTCCCGCAATTCATCCAAAGCAGAGCGACATTCCTCGCATGTTTCGATGTGGGACGTCCGATCATTGGGGAGTCTGCCTTCCAGCAGCAGGTCCAGCTCGTCGGGGCGCAAGTGCAAGGTGTGATCCGTCATAGACGCGTGGCTTTACGGCAGGGTGTGGACATGGGTTTCACTGTTTCAGATGTGCGAGAAGGTCTCTGAGCTCGTGTCGAGCACGATGGATATAGGTCTTCACAGTGCCGAGCGGCAGATCGAGCGATTGGGCGATTTCTTCATACGCGAGCCCCTCGACATGACGCAGCAGAATGCAGGCGCGATACTCCGGTCGGAGTTGCGCGATGGCACGCTCGATGGCGCTGCCCAGCTCACGGGCCTCGAGTTCTTCGAGGGGGGTCTCCCCCTTGTCTCCCACCTGGAGGGCCGTGGCTTCGATTTCTTCCGGTGTCGCAGCGTGCGGTGCCCCGTCGAGCGACAGGGTGTCCAGCTCGCGACGTCTCAGATGATCGATCGCGGCATTGTTCGCGATCTTGAAGATCCAGCTGGAGAATTTGTACTCTGGCCGGTACGACCCGATCGCGTTGAGTGCTTTGATGAAGGTTTCTTGAGAAAGGTCTTCCGCGAGTTGCCGATCACGCACCATCCGAAGCACCAGCGAGAACACCGGGCGCTCGTATCTGCGGATCAATTCGCGGTAGGCGGCCTCACGGCCGTCCCGGGCGAGGGCAACAACTTCCTGATCGGTGAGAGTGGCGAGTTCCCGCGGCTCAGCCATGGGCCAGCCGTCGGCTTGCGGAGCCGGTTCGCCGGGGACTACATTGCGCGCCTATGTTAGCCACAGATAGTAAGTTACCCCTCCAGCCCGGCGCTGAGAAGCGGTCCTACGTTCGCGCGATGTTCACCTCCATCGCCCCTCGCTACGACTTTCTCAATCACCTGCTCAGTCTCAACGTGGATACCGCCTGGCGGCGACAAGCCGTCGCCAAGCTTGATTGGCGGCGGGTTCCCAAGGGCTTATTCCTCGACTTGTGCGCGGGGACTCTGGACCTGGCGGCGGCCCTGGCCGGTCAACGGGGATTCGACGGCAGGGTAATCGGGGCCGACTTCGTCCTCCCCATGCTCCAGCTGGGTCGCGAGAAATCCGACCGGGTTCTGCCGCTCAACGCCGATGCCCTGGAGCTTCCATTCAATAGCGGGGTTTTCGACGGAGCGACGGTAGGATTCGGTGTGCGCAACCTGGCGGATCTGGACCAGGGTCTGGCGGAGGCGGCTCGGGTGCTCAAAAAGGGCGCAAGGTTCGTGGTCCTGGAATTCACGACCCCGCCGCGAGAACCGATGCGTTCCTTGTACTTCTTCTATTTCAGGCGAGTTCTTCCCCTGATCGGCCGGCTCATCTCGCGACATCGGGACGCGTACACTTATCTGCCTGATTCGGTGCTGGCGTTTCCGGGACCTGATGAGCTTTCAACCCGAATTGGAAATCAGGGATTCCGTGACGTGAACTACCGTCTCGTCTTCGGCGGGATCGCCGCGATCCACGTGGGAACCAGGAAATGAGCGGTCGATGGTCAATGCTCGATGGTCCCTTCCATCCGGAAAAAGGAGCACACCTCGGTAACGGCGATGAAAGACCATCGACCAACGACTATTGACCATCGACTGCCGGGCGGGCGAGAGGGCCAGACCTTCAGCGGTGAGTCGCTGCTGGTTCGCTATGCCAACCTGGTCAAACTGCCCCACACCCTCTTCGCGCTCCCGTTCGCCCTGCTCGGCGTTCTCGAAGCATCGTTTCAGCGTGGAGTTGTCTGGCGGCAGGTAGGCCTCGTAGTCATTGCGTTCTCGGCGGCGCGCTGGGTGGCGATGGCCTTCAATCGGATCGTGGACCGGGAGTTCGACGCGCGAAATCCGCGGACTCAGAACCGGGAGCTTCCCCGCGGGGCGCTGAGTGTTACTCAGGCCTGGGTCTCCGTCATCATCGCTGCCGCGCTCTTCGTCGCTTCAGCAGCCGGCCTCAACCGTCTCTGCCTCTACCTGAGCCCGCTCGCACTTTGCTGGATCATGCTGTACAGCCTGAGCAAGAGATTCACCTGGTGGCCCCATCTGTGGCTGGGAATGAGTCTGGCAATTGCTCCGGTGGGGGGATATCTGGCCATCACCGGAGCCTGGAGCAGC
>DATIOP010000043.1:0-2822 GCA_035472975.1 Gemmatimonadales bacterium | reverse complement strand
TTCCTCCTCGCCAGCACCACCTCCAGCCGTTTCGAAAGCGCCTTGGCGCGGAAGGGCTTGGTGAGGAAATCGTCGGCGCCGAGTTCGAAGACCCGCACTTCGTTGTCCTCGTCGCCTTTGGCGGTGAGCACGATGACTGGGGTCTTCCTGGTGGCGGGACGGGAGCGGAGCTGCGACAGGACCGAGTATCCGTCCATGTCCGGCAGGTTCAAGTCGAGCACGACCACGTCGGGGGCGTGGCGGTCGACCTGGTCGAGGGCCTCGACCCCATTTCTCGCCTCGATGACCGCGTATCCCTCGCGAGCCAGGAGATCTCTCATGACCCGACGCAGCGAATCCTCGTCGTCCACCAGGAGGACCGATGCTCCGTGGACCGGCCGGACGACCTCGACGCTCGTGGCCTCGTCGTCAATCAGGTCGAAGGCGGTTGTGAGATCGGCGACCGGAACATTGACCGCCGGAAACGGCCCGGATGGTGGTCCGGTCGGGATTCCGTGTGGACCCGGAGTGCTGCGCTTGGGCGGCAGCGGCGTATTGCTTGGCGGCGCCGCGCGGCCGGTGCTGCGCTCGTCCATCGGAACGTCCACAACGCGAAGCAGCTCCTCGACGCTGGTTTCTCCGCTCAACACGTGTTGCACACCGCTTTCGAACAGCGACTTCATTCCGTTGGCCCTGGCGGCTTCGGCGATCTTGTCCGCCTGACCGCCCGCTCCGATCCTCCGCTCCAGCTCGGCGTTCATCGTGAGGATCTCGACCACCGAGAATCGCCCCCGGTATCCTGTCATGGCGCAATCGGGGCAGCCGACGGCGCGATAGAGCGTCGTGCCCTGCGGGATGTAGCGCCGGATCCGGGTCGGAATATCCCCGTCGTGGACCTCGCGACAGCGGGGACAGATCCGCCGCATGAGGCGCTGGGCGATCACCCCGCGCAGGGCCGGGCCGATCTTGTACGCCTCCATCCCCATATCCACCAGACGGGTGATGGCGTTGGGCGCGTCGTTGGTGTGCAGCGTCGAGAGCACCAGGTGGCCGGTCAGCGAGGCCTGCAGCGCGATCTGCGCCGTCTCCCGGTCGCGCACCTCACCGACCAGTACGACGTCGGGGTCCTGGCGGAGGATCGAGCGGAGTGCCGCGGCGAAGGTGAGTCCCGCCTTCTCGTGCACCTGTACCTGGACGATGCCTTTGCCTAACCGGTATTCGACCGGGTCTTCGACGGTGACGATGTTGACGCCGTCGCTCTGAACCATGCGCAAGGCGGAGTAGAGCGTCGTGGTCTTGCCCGAGCCGGTCGGCCCGGTGACCAGGACGATGCCCTCCTTGTTGTTGAGCAGGTTCTTGATCGCTTCGCGCTCTTCCTCGCTCATGCCGAGCGAATCGAGCGAGAGCACCGTGGCCTTTGCATTGAGAATTCGGATCACGACCTTTTCGCCGAGCGAGGCGGGAAGGGTCGAGACCCGGAGGTCCACGGGGGAGCCGTTCACCGCTACCCGCGCGCGGCCGTCCTGCGGGCGCAGCCGGTCCGCGATGTCCAGCCCGGACATGATCTTGATGCGTGAGATGAGTGGTGCGCCCGCGGTCCGCGGAATGTTCATGACCTGTCGCAAGACACCGTCGATACGGTAGCGAACCGCAACACCCGCTTCACCCGGCTCGATGTGAATGTCGCTCGCCCGAGAGAGGATTCCGTCCGAGAGCATCAGGTCCACCAACCGCACCACCGGCCGCTGACTGGCCTCGTCGACCGAGGCACTGAGCTCGGCCATCCCCTCGTCGTCATCCAGCTGGGTGACCTCGAGGCCCTCGTCCATATTCCCCAGCAGCTGGCTCATCACCTCCGAGCTGCCACGGTAGAGCTCATCCATCTTGTCGGCGATGCGGGACGGCGAGCAGAGATGCATCCGCACCTCGCGGCCGGTCGCGAAGGCGAGATCCTTTTCCGCGTCGATGTCGTTGGGGTTCGCCGTCGCGATCTCGAGATACGAGTCGCTGATGCCGATGGGGATGATGTTGAAGCGACGGACCAGCGGCTCGGGAACCGCGTCGCGCGCCCTCTGATCGATCTGATTCAAGTCCGCGACGGGAAGCCGGAACCGTGCGGCTGCAGCCTTCAGAATGTCGTCGTCCTTCGCCTCTTTGCGCTGGACCAGCGTAGTCCAGAGCGAGACCGGTTCCTTGCCCGGTGCCTCGCGCAAACTATCGAGGACCCCTGGCTGCAGAATCTTCTCCAGACTGGGGACGAGCCACTCATCCGTAAACTGCATTTAACCTCAAGCCTGATAACTAATTAGGAGGGGACGCAGGAGGCTGGTTCTCCTCCTCAAAGGTAAGGCCGACGACCCGGAGATTACAGGGGCTACAAAATGCCCCACCAATCCGGATTCACATCCACCATCACGCCGACGTCCCCGGTTTTCAGGGCGACTCCCGCCTCTACTCGGAGCAGCCTCATCAGAAATTCCGCCGCTACACCAGCCACTGGGCGGACTCCGGGTGTGTTATCCCAAGGTGTGTTGGGTACCTCGTCGCTGGTCCACCCGGCAGCGAGGAAGGGACCCACGCTCATGGTTTGCCCGGTAGACGCAAAGGAGCCCAGCGGAATCGCAACGAAGGGTATGGGAAAGTCCCACTCCAGCCTCCCCAAGGCGATAGCCCTGCCACCGTAGGCACGGAACGGTTCCCCCGGCAGCGTTCCTCGTCCGCCCAGAACGAAGCTCCGGTAGGCCGGGAGTCCCGCCGTCCCCCAACCGCCGTAGGCCGTGAAGCCCAGCTTCCCGGGGCCGAGCGGCATGGCCACCGTGCCCTCGCCGGTCGCCCTGAAATAC
>DATIOP010000042.1:0-9119 GCA_035472975.1 Gemmatimonadales bacterium | reverse complement strand
GTGTGAATCAGCTCCGCTGGACCAAAACCTCCATGATCATCGTGCTATCCACCGGCACAGTCCACTGTCCGTTTGCGACGTGCATTCGCCCCACGTCTTCCGGCAATGCGAGATGAATTGTTCCGGCGCGATTTTTCTTATCGCGCGTCAGCGCTTGCATGAGACGGGTGAGATCGCGCGGGCTCTGCAACTCGGTCGGCAGGCCCAGCGCGCCCGCGAGGCTGGAGATTTGTTGGGAGAGTCCGCTTCGAGCGATTCCCATTCGCTCTGCAATCTGGGTCTCCGCAATCAGCCCCAGGGCGACCGCTTCACCGTGAGCCAGCCGAAAACCGGATTCGGTCTCCAGCGCGTGCGCCACGGTATGACCCGCGTTGAGAATCGCGCGCCGCCCCGACTCTCGTTCGTCCGCACTGACCACCTCGGCCTTGATCTCGACGCTTCGGCGAATCAGGTCCACCAGGGTCTCCTTGGACCGCGCGACCAGTCCGGAGGCATGGGTCTCGATCCAATCGAAATAGCCCGCGTCCGCGATGACGCCGTGCTTGATCGCTTCGGCAAATCCGGCGCGATACTCGGCCGCCGGCAAGTCCATCAGAGTAGCCGGATCGGAGACGACGATCGCCGGCGGGTGGAAGGCTCCGATCAGGTTTTTCCCCTGCGGTGTATCGACCCCGACCTTCCCGCCGACCGAGGCGTCGAGCATCGCAAGCAGCGACGTGGGGACCTGAGCATAAGGAACGCCGCGGCAGTAGGTGGCGGCCACGAATCCCGCCGTGTCTCCCACCACGCCTCCGCCAATCGCTACGATCGCCGAGTCGCGGCCGAAGCCCCGGGCGAGCAGCTCGTCGGAGAGCCGGGTCCAGGTCTCGCGGGTCTTGGATTCTTCCCCCGCGGGGAAGATGAGAGTGGCCTCGGCGCGCACAGCGTTTCCCTGAGCCCACTTGTCATACAACGCCGCGACGTGGCTGTCGGTGATGATCGCCAGACGACGTTCTCCCCAGAGACCGGCCAGCATCTCAGGTAGACCCGCCAGCGCTCCGACTTCGACATAAACCGGATAGTTCCCCAGCGCATGAGCGACCGGGATAGGAGGCCTCACCACTTCGTCTCCTGCACCCCTTCGCGGTGATTGGCCAGGCGGGCCAGCGTGAAAAGCAGGTCGGACAGCCGATTGAGATAGACTACGAAGAGTGGGGGCACCGCGGTGTCACGGGAAAGCCCCACGACGGAACGCTCCGCCCGCCGGCACACGGTTCGCGCGAGATGCAACGCCGCCGCCTTGGCACTGCCGCCAGGAAGGACGAACGCCGTGAGTGGAGGCAGCTCGCGATCGGCCTCATCGATGGCTCGTTCCATCACGGCGACCCGCTCCTCCGACAGACCCGCCTTTTCCAGCGCCTTACGCACCTTCTCCGGATCGGGACTCGCCAGCTGGCCCCCGATCGCGAAGAGGTCGCGCTGGATGCTTTCGAGCAAATCATCGAACAGGGCAACCGGGGCCGCGGCTCGCGCGACGCCGATCGTGGAGTTGAGCTCATCCACTTCTCCGTACGCGTCGACCCGGGGATCGTCCTTCGGCACCCGTCCTCCGCCAAAGAGACCGGTGTCGCCTTCGTCTCCCGTCTTGGTGTAGATCTTCATCCCGATTCCGGGTTCGTCATTGGCGCTCGATACGGTAGAGCAGGACCTCATCGATGTCCTCTTCCCACACCGTTGCGAATATCTCCATCCCGACTTTCTCGGCCACTCGGCGCGCCGGCCAGTTGTCGGGCGGGATGCTGGCGCAAACCCGGGTGACACCGGGCTGAGCAAGTGCCCACTCCACCAGCGCACGGGTCGCCTCCGAGGCGTAGCCTTTCCGATCCGCTCCTGGATACGTGGAGTAGCCGATCATCACGGCGCCTTCAGGATCGGGCGGGCCGCCGAAGCCAAGGGCACCCGTCACCCGCCGCGAGTCCCGCTCCACCGCGAGCCAAGTCCACCAACCGAGGGTCGCCGGCACGGCGCGAAGCCGGTCTCGCACCTCGGGGAGAAGCTCTTCCATCAACGGCGGCGGCCGGAGCGGTTCGGGAAACTCGAGCCCGGTGATTTCCCGCAATCGCCTCTGGTCCCGCGCCAGCAGCAGATCGATGGCATCGGGAGTGAAGGGAATCAGCTCGAGCCGATCGGTTCCAATCAACACGGACCATCCACCTCCGCTGCGGCTACGACCGTATTGCTCCGTGGCTCCAGCACCGTCCAGAGTACCGCGTCATCGGCAACGTCCACCTGCTCCATCCAGAGATAGTCGCGCTGAAAGGCGAATCCGCTCATGGCATCGAGCCTCCGCCAGAAGAAAGGAGGCCAGGACTTCCAGGGCCGAAGCCTGCCGTAGCGGAACTCCAGCAGAGTGGGAGCAAAAACGAATTGGCGCCAGACCAGGGAGGCGTCCCACACCATGACCGTCGCCGCCACGAGCGGGGTCCCCGAGCCGGTTCGGCGTTGTTCCCGCAGTGAGACAGCGTAGCGTACCCGGCCGTCTTCCAGCTGGAACGCCAGAACATCGGCCGCATCGATGTCTTCCAGCGTATTCACCTCGGGCCGCGCTCCTGCGACCGACACCAGCGGCAGGTCCCGCGAGGAGAGCCGCGATTGAAGCACCGAATCCATTGCGGCGGCGGTCGCCGCGAGAAGCGTGTCCACGAGCGGGCCGTCCGGCTCGGTCGGTGGGCTGCGATACCCGTGATCTCCTTGCCAGCTCTCTCGCGAATCCCGGAAGGATCCGATTACCGGACCGCGGAGTGATGGATTGGAGCCGACCGGATCGACGATGAACTCCACCTGAGTCCCGCGCCAGCCGCACCGGCTGCCGTGCAGCAGGATGGTCTCCAGCTGTACGGCGGTGTGGCCGTCGGGTGAGCCGGTCACCATCGGCTGGTTGGCGAGGATCGGATCGCGACGACGATCCACGTTGATGGCGTAGGTGCCCTGCTGATCCAGCCACTCCCACACCGTCGAGCCCCGCTGGTTGACCGGGCGATAGCGCCTGACCAGAGCGGCGACCAGCCCCGTGTCGCTGGAGAGAAGATGTACCCGGCGGCTGGTGCCCTCGCCTACGAAGCTTCCCACAATGGCCCCGGTCGAATCCAGCCGGGCGTCGCTGGAGATCTCCGCTGCCTGAAGCGGAACCGGTGGTCTTTCCTTGAATACCTCTTCTACGAATTTTCCAAGATTGCTGCACCCCTGAAGCAGGACACCGCCGAGCAGAGCGAGTCTCATTGGCTTCATCCGAGGGCCCCCATCATGTCGGCGACGGTGGTGAACTTGAGTCGGGGCCGGCCGAGGGCGGCCCCGCGCTCGCGCTCGATCTGATCCAGTTTTCGCCAGTCGTTCCAGGTCACCACCCGCACGCCGCGCTGCTCGAGCATGCGGTCTATTTCGTCTCGGGGGGAAAGGGACCGCTCCAGCTTGCCTGACGTGAAGTCCTCCAGCAGATGATCCGTGGTCTCCGTCGCGTCGGGCTTGTTGGTTCCGATCACCCCGGTCGGGCCCCGCTTGATCCATCCCACGACGTACTCGCCCGGGCTGGCCGTGCCGGGAGCAGTCACCACTCTACCTCCTTCGTTCGGCATGATGCCGCGCTTCGCATCGAAGACGACACCGGGAATTCCGGTGCCGAGATAGCCCACGGAGCGGAAGACGAGTCCGGCAGGGATGACCTCGGTTTCGCCGGTGGGTTCCGCGCGAAGGTCTCCATTGGCGGTCGCGACCAGGCGGTTCCGGGCCAGTTTCACCGCTTCCACTCTGCCGTCGCCGTGCAATTCCAGCGGAGACAGCAGGAACCGCAGGTGGATCCGCATCGGCTTCCCTTCCTGCGGTTTCGAGGCGAAGGCCTCGAGCGTGTGCAGGTTCTTCTCTGGAGTGCGCTCTTCGGCCCGGGTCAGGCTAGCCCGGCTCTCTTCATCGAGCACCAGCTCGTTCGGCAGTACGACGATGTCGGCCCCGGGCATCTCGCCCAGCTCTTTGAGCTCCGGATTGGTGAATGCCGCCTGGACTGGTCCGCGGCGGCCGATCATGTAGACGTTCTTCACCCCACTGTTCCGGAGCGCCTCGAGGGCGTACGGAGCGATGTCGGTCTTGGCCAGCTCCTCGGGCGTGCGCGACAGGACCCGGGTCACGTCCACGGCGACATTCCCGACGCCGATGACTACGACGTTTTCCTGTGAAAGATCGAAGCTGTGGTCCTGGTAGTCGGGATGGCTGTTGTACCAGCCCACAAACTCGGTGGCGGCGTGGCTCCCGGCCAGGTGTTCTCCGGGGATGCCCAGGGGGCGGTCGCTCTGCGCCCCGAACGCGTAGATCACGGCGTGGTAGTGATCGAGCAACTCCTCGCGGGTGAGATCCCGCCCGATAAGGACGTTGCCCAGGAACCGAACGCCGGGCAGCGAACCGATCTTCTCGTAGACCCGGGTGACCGACTTGATCTTCTGATGGTCCGGTGCCACCCCGCCGCGCACCAAGCCAAAGGGAGTAGGAAGCCGATCGAAAAGATCGATTTCTACTCCCGGGTGCTTCTTCAGCAGGTGTTCCGCGGCGTAGAATCCCGACGGCCCGGTGCCGACGATCGCCACCCGCAATGGATTGGGGGAATTCATGGCGGGGGAAGTTAATAGCCGTTAGCCGTTAGCCGTCAGCCGTCAGCCATGAGTCGGGGGCCGTAAGCCATAAGCGGTTAGCTGTTAGCCATTAGCCTCGAACTGGGTTGAGTCGGTACTCGTTCCTAGGTACTCGGTACCAGGTACTCGGTATTATTCCCCCTTAGGCCGCCAGAAGAACATCAGTCTTCCCGCGCCACCTTCGACTGTTTCGAGTTCGATCCCGACCACTCCGCTTTTCGGAAAATCGATCTGGAGCCGAGACGTACTGGAGGTCAGCAGGCGGGAGGCCAGCTCTCCCAGCCACGGCTCGTGGCCGACCAGGGCGATCATGGCCTCATCCCCTGGTGTGCCGATGACCTCGGCGAACCGCTCGATCCGCGGCATGGTTGCCAGCGGTTCGCAAGCCTCCGGCATTAGTCCTTCGCCCTCGAACTCCTGGGCTACGACCTCCGCTGTCTGCCACGCTCGAACCCACGGACTGCTGAGCAGGACAGTCGGGATGTAGCCGCGGCGGCGCAGCCGTTTCGCCATCTTCGCCGTTTGCCGGCTGCCCTGTTTGGTCAGGGGCCGCTCGGTGTCATCGGGCCACTTCGTCGCATCGCGGGAACCCGCGTCCCCGTGGCGTATTAGTAGTAGCAGCATGCTGCTCACCTGGTTCGAGCCATAAGCCATAAAGCGGTACGATCCTGGACGGCTAACGGCTAACGGCTCCAATCATCTACTTCTTCTTCGAAACCGCCTTGGCAAGTGCAACGACCACGCTGTCAATCTCAGGCAACATCGTCTTCCCGCTCAGCACATGGTGATTCGCCTGCACCGAAAAGGTGTAGGTCTTGCCGTTGTTCAGCTCGAAATAGCCCGAGAGCGTGTTGACTCCGCTGATGCTGCCCGTCTTGGCCCAGACCTTCCCTTCGAGCGGTGTCGCGACGAACCGGCGCTTGAGCGATCCGGTATTGCCGGACTGTGGCAGCCCGGCAACGAATGTCGGGAAGTTCGGGTGGCTGCGCATGAAGAGCAGCAGCTTCGTAAACGTGAGGGGAGAGACGAAGTTCACGCTCGAGAGCCCGGAGCCATCGCTCAGGCTGAACTGAGTGGAGTCCGCTCCGACTGAGTCAATCAGAAAGCGGCGTTCGACCTCGATGCCTTCCGACCAGGAGCCCGCCTTCCCGAACTGCTTGCCCAGCTCCTTGAGCAGCATTTCGGCGTACCAGTTCTGGCTGGTGTTGAGGATCGGGAACACCCAGTCCCGCAGCGGGCGTGATTTGAGCTCGGCGAGGGGAGGGGCGGTCCGCGCACTGGCATACTTGACCGAGTCGGTCGTCGAACGGGTGGTCCCCAGGATGCTGATACCCGCCTCGTTCAGCATGCGGCGGAAGGCCCGCGCGGTGAACAGATTCGGATCGGGCATCGCGAAATACTCCGTTCCGCCTTTGCTGTCTGCCGCGACGTTGCCCTGGGCCCAGAGCGTCATCGAATCGGGGATCCGGAAGAAATCGATGGTGTCGTCGCTGCCGGAGGCGCCGGTCTCAGTCCGGTTCTCCAGCGTGACGTCTCCGACATCCGGCGTCATGCTGATCGAAGCGGGGGCGTATTGCGCTCGTCCCGGCTCCCAGGCCAGGTCCACACTGTTGTCATTGAAGCCCAGCCCCGAGACCGGCGCCGCGTACCACCAGCTCAGGTCATAGCTCTCCCACCCCGGGTGGATCAGCTCGCCGTCGAACCAGCTTCCGTCGCCGATGAGATCTCCGTGCACCACCTTGAGCCCCCGTGCGCTGAGCGACTCCGCCAACGCGCGGTATGGAGCGAAGGGATCGCTATCGCATACTCCGGGGAGGGTGCTGTCCGTCGCGTAGCAGCGAATCCCCGAGAATGGCGATCCACGGCCGTACAGAATGAGGTCGCCGTCCAGGGTGCCGCTGGTCATCGGCCCGCTCCCGTACACGCTGGTCGTGACCGTCCAATCGGGAGCCAACCGGGCCGAACCCACGGCACTTACCACCAGCTTGGTATTACTGGCCGGGACGAAGAGCCGGTCGGCGTTTCTGCCGTAGAGCAGCTTGCCCTTGTCATCCACCAGGGCAACGCCCCAGAAGTGCCGGTTGAATGGTGGCGTGTCGAGGAGGGCATCGATGCGTTTGGTTTCGGACTTGGCGATTTGGGCGGTAAGGCGGTAAGGCGGTAAGGCGGAAAAGAGAACCAACGCGAGCAGGATCCTGATCGCACTCCTAGGTCCGCCAAACGGACTGACCACCATACCGCCATCCCGCCTTGCCGCCCTACTCAAACACCCTCGGATCAGCTTTCGCATAGAGGAGATCGGTAAGAAGATTGACCAGCACGAAAACGAGACAATGAAAGAGATGAGGAGTGTCGAACCGTTCGGGGCCTCGACTCCGACGCTCCGTGATGTCCCCCGCGGGGTACGCCCGTGCCTCCCGTATTGGAAAGATCGGCCAGGCCGGTCGGCCCTTGAGGGTGGGATCCGGGGCCCGGAGGAAAGCTCGCGCGCACTTGGCCCGCCGGACAGGCCGCCGGTAGTGGAACTTCTCGCTGGACCGCAGGTGGAATGTGTAATGCAGACCGGGGCGCATGACGCGACTTCACCACCAGCCGCCCGGTGCGCCAAACCTCGTTGACTCTTTCGTCTAACTCCGCCAAACTACAGCACTTAAACGATGCCGTCAATCACGGTACGGACCCGTCCCGGGGCAGGCTCATCTGTCTGATTTTGTGACGCGCCTCTTCGGCATCGTCGGGTGCTTGGTGATGTGTACCGCTGTCTTGCAGGCTCAGGATACGGTCAGGGTCGTGCGCGGGTTGGACTTCGAGGGGAACAAGAACATCGACGATTACTCCCTGAGCGCCGCAATCGGGACAACCAATTCGAACTGGTTTGCCCGCACCCCACCCTTCAAATGGATCGGGCTGGGCGAGAAGCGTGAGTTCGACGAGATCGAGTTCCGGCGTGACGTGCTGCGGATCATCCTGTTCTACCGGCAGAGCGGCTTCATGGAAGTTAAGGTAGACACGGTGGTCAAACGCACTCCCACCAACGTGAAGGTGAAATTCCTGATCAAGGAAGGCCCTCCGATCGTCGTGACCTCGTTCACGATCACCGGTCTCGATTCCGTGCCGAACCGGAAGGACATCACCGACGAGCTTCCGCTGCTGGAGGGAAAGCCATTCAACCGCTTCCTGTTTCAGGCCAGCTCCGACACGCTGCTCCAGCGCCTTCGAAACAAGGGCTACCCTTCGGTTGAAGTATTCCGCAACTACACGGTGGACCGGGTCGAGCGAAAGGCGACTGTCTCGGTCGGCGTGGTGGCCGGTCCCCGTGCCCGAATCGGCCCGATCGCGGTGCAAGGAAGCGAACGAGTGGACTCGGTTTTCGTTCGCCAGCTGCTGACGCTGCGACCGGGGGCCCGGTATTCCCAGGAGCGACTCTTCGAAAGTCAGCGAAAGCTCTACCAGACCGAATTGTTCCGGCTCGCCACCGTGAAGGTGGATTCCAGCCAGTGGCAGCCCGGAGACACAGTGGTTCCCCTGACGGTTGACCTGCGTGACGGGCTGCGGCACCGGATCCGCAGCAGTATCGGATACGCCACCGAAGACTGCTTTCGTGGCGGAGTGGGCTGGACCGACCGCAACCTGCTTCGAACCGGACGTCTCTTCGATATCAGTGGCAGAGTCTCCAAGGTGGGAGTCGGAACTCCCACCGACTGGGGCCTGGAGAATTCGATCTGTTCCGGCCTGGTGGATGACACGATCGGCTCCTCCAAGCTCAACTACAACGTCACCGGCTCGGTGCGGCAGCCGCGCTTCGTCTCCCCGATCATCGCGGGAACCTTCGCCCTCTTCGCCGAGCGCCGCTCAGAGTTCGAGGTCTACCGGCGGGAGGAGATCGGCCTCAGCGCGACGCTGTTGCGGGAAGACTATCACCGGGTCCCGATCACCGTGGGGTACAAGCTCTCCTACGGACGCACCACCGCGAGCGCGGCCAGTTTCTGCGCGTTCTTCAACGCCTGTACGCCGCAGGATGCGCAGCGCCTTGCTGAGCGCCGGGTGCTCGGAATCTTTGGCGCGGGCATCGCCTGGCCCCGTTCCAACAATCCGCTGGATCCGACCCGCGGTCACGTGTACTCGATTGAGAGTGCGGTGAGCTCGCCCCTCACCGGGTCGGATGACTTCGAGGAATTCCTCCGGTTCACGGGAGACGCCTCCTGGTACAAACAGGTCGGTCAAGTTGTGTTCAGCTGGCACCTCCGGGGCGGAATCATGTTTGCCCCGTCGGTGTCGCTTGATAGTGCCTCGGGCAATTTCATTCCGCCGGAAGAGCGCTATTACGCCGGCGGGCCGAATGATGTTCGAGGCTACAACGTGAATGAGCTGGGGCAGGTGGTGTACGTGTACCCGGCCGATAGCCTGACCCTGGGGCTGCAGGACTCGCTGGCCCGTGGTCTGGTCCAGCCCAGATTCTCCGCC
>DATIOP010000041.1:0-6686 GCA_035472975.1 Gemmatimonadales bacterium | reverse complement strand
CTCACCTCGGCGCCACCGGTGCCGGGAAGGGTTATGAATCCCTTGGCATCCGGGTTAAGCGGGACGTTGTCCACCCGGGGAGCCGCTACTTCTTTCTTGTCCATGCTCTCCCGTGGTTTCGTTGTCACCTTCTTGGTCGTGTCCTGCTGCGCCGACTTGACTGAGTCTTGCTTCACGTTTTCGGGTTGCTGGGCCCCGGCCGCGCGGCCAAGCAGGACGGTCAGGGCCAGGGCAATTAGCAGGCGTTTCACGGTCGGTCTCCTTGCAAAACTCATCTGCGGTGACTGGAGTTCACTGGGCTACCGCGGAGCCTGCAAGCTCCTCGGCCTTTCGTTCAGCGGCAGCACGCATCGAACGGATGAAGAAGGGATAAATCGGCACGGTGACGAGGACCAGGATCATCGCTCCTCGTGTGGTTTCGGAGTCGGCGCCGTAGATGGCCCAGAGACAATAGGTCGCGGCGGCCAGACCGATCACGATGGCGGCCCGCATCGTCTTCGCCGGCACCTTCTGCTGATAGCAGACCTGCCAGAGCGCCACCGCGGAATAGAGGTAGGGAAGCACGACCAGGATCACCGCCAGGTTGACGATTGCGTCGAACTGGTTCGACAGGTTGGGCTGGAGGGTGAGCAGCACCACCACGGTCATGAGGACGCTCACCAGAATCAGGCCCCGCACCGGTACGCCGCGCCGATCCACGCGGCCGAAGATCTTGGGAAACATCCCGTCCTGCGCCGCAGCCTGGCTCGACTCGGCCACCACCAGCATCCAGCCACCCAGGGCACCGGCCGTCTTAGCGACCGCACAAATCGCCACCGCGAGCAGAGCGACCCCGCCGAAGATGTGCGCTCCCGCCTCCGCGAAGGGCGCGTGCGACTTCTGCAGCTCCGCATTGGGGATGAGCCCCATGATGACCGTGGAGCATGAGACGTAGACCACGGCCGAGAGGGCGAGCCCGGCGAGCGTCGCGATGGGGACATTCCGCCGGGGGTTCTCTATGTTGGTCGCCGAGACGGCGGCACTCTCGATTCCCATGAATGCCCAGAGCGCGATAGAAGCGGCGCGGGACGCGGCGTGGAAATCGGACTTGCCCGTCACGTTCCAGGCCTCTTTGAACAACGAGGGTTCGAACCAGAACCACCCGACCGTCGCGATCCCGAGGATCGGGATCAGCGCCAGCGATAAGGTCCAGGTTTCGAACCGCCCTACGAACTTGGGGCCGATCATGTTCACCACCGTGAGCAGCCAGATCACCGCGATGGTACCCACGGTGCTTCCCGGACGATGGCCCATCCAGGGGATGAACGCCGCGAGATAGCCGGTCGTGGAGACCGCGATTGCCACGTTCCCCATCCAGTTCGCCAGCCAGTACACGGCGTTGGTCTGGAAACCGATGTAGGGACCAAACGCATCCTTGGCGTAAACGTAGGGACCGCCCAGCACCGGCTTGAGTTCGCCCAGTTTGGCAAACACGAGCCCGAGCGCGCCGGCTCCCAGTGTGGCAATGACCCATCCGTAGATGGACACACTGCCCACCGTGGCCATGGTGACCGGCAGCAGGAAGATCCCTGTGCCGATGATGTTGCCGGCCACCAGCATCGTCGCCCCGAGGAGCGACATCTTGTGGCCCTCTGCCGTGCCACTCACTTCTTGCGGGCGCCTTTCAGGCACTGCAGCCAGAGCGTGCCATCCCGGTTCTCGGCCCCGTGGGTATCGTGCCCGAAGCCGGGGAACGTGGCGTCCCACGACTGCAAGGCGCGGAGGTAGTTCAGGTACGGCCCGTCATTGGCTCCGGTGTACTCCCCGGCCATCAGCATGGGAATGCCCGGCGGATAGGGCGCCACCGCGGTCGCCACGACGCGGTTCGCGGCCTTCTCGAGCGGGACGTGCTCGATCTGGCCCCGCACCAGGAGATCGTAGGCGTCGGACGGTATCATCTCCACATCAGGCAGGGTGGAGAACGCCTTGGCCAGCCACTCGGTCTGCTTCGACTTCTTCAAGTGGGCGAACATCTGGTCTGACACGTCACGCAGTCCAAGCGTGGAGTAGGTATCGGGATAGTCGTTGGCGAGTGCCGGCAGCACCTCGGAGATCGGGGCATTCCGGTCGTAGTCCCGTTTGAACTCGAGCAGGATGTTGAGGAGCGTTCCCCACTTGCCCTTGGTGATACCGATCGAGAACAGGAAGAGCACGGTGAAGTCGGTGGTCTTCTCGACCTCGACGCCGCGAGAAGACAGGTATTTGGTCACCAGGGTAGCCGGAATGCCCTTCGAGTCGAGGCCACCCTTGTTGCTCACACCGGGGGTCACGACCGACACCTTGATGGGATCCAGCATGCAGTAGCCGTCTTCCAGGTCCTCGAACCCGTGCCAGTTGTCGCCGGGGTGGAGCACCCAGCATTCCGGATCGGTGGCGAGCTGCGACGGCGCGGCCTCGTGGAAGGGGATCTTCTTCCCGGTCTTCTGGTCCTTCACCTGGTCGGCGTTCCAGGTGTTGAAGAACCACTCGCCATCCTTGGCGAACTGCCGGTTGACCCGGCCCATGGTCTGCCGGAACGCGACCGCTTCCTCGATGGATTCCGTAGTGAGTGCGACTCCACCGGGACCGTCCATCATCGCGGCGCAGATGTCATTCGAGGCAATGATCGTGTACAGCGGCGAGGTGGAGGCGTGCATCATGAACGCCTCGTTGAAGCGGTCGTGCGGAATGGCGCCGCGGCCATCACGCATGTGGAGCAGGGAAGCCTGTGACAGCGCCGCCAGGAGCTTGTGGGTCGAGTGGCCGGCGAAGAGCGTCGGCCCCTTGGGGTCGTGGTCGGCCGGGTCGCCCGACATCGCGTGCCGGTCCCGGTAGATCGGATTGAAGCGGGCGTAGGCGTACCACGCTTCGTCGAAATGGATCCGATCCACGGTGGGATCGAGCAGCTCGATTACCCGTTTCGCGTTGTAGCAGAGGCCGTCGTACGTCGAGTTGGTTATAACGGCATGCACCGGCCGGAGATCGGTCTGCTTCGTCACCAGCGGATTCTTCTTGATCTGGGCGGCCAGGGCTCCCTTGGTGAGCTTGTCGGGATGAATCGGGCCGATGAGTCCGTAGCGATTCCTGAGCGGCACCAGGTAGTTGGGCACCGCGCCGGTCATGACCAGTCCGTGCTCGATCGACTTGTGGCAGTTCCGGTCGCACAGGGCGATCTGCCCGCGCCCTACCGCGGCGTGGAAGATCACCCGGTTCGAGGTCGACGTCCCGTTGGTGACACAATAGCTGCGGTGGGAGCCGAAGACTCGCGCGGCATAGCGCTCATGCGCGCCGATCGGGCCGGTATGATCGAGCAGAGATCCCAGCTGACCAACACTGATTGACAGGTCGGTGCGGAGCAGGTTCTCCCCATAGAACTCGTAGAAGACCCGTCCCACCGGAGACTTGAGAAACGCAGTGCCGCCGGCGTGACCCGGGGTGTGCCAGGAGTATTCGTACTCCCGGGTAAAGTTGATGATTCCCCGTGCCATCGGCGGTATCACCGCTTGCCCGTAACGCCGGATCGCCGCTTCGACCCGCCCGCCGATGAACGCCGCGGTGTCCTGCAGCATCCAGATGAACTCGTCCACCATCTCCATCACATCGATGGGAATGGATGTGGCTGCGTCCCGCTCCGCCGTCAGAAAGATCGGAATCTTGGCGTTGCGCGACCGGACGAGGCGAAGCAGGTCGATGGCGCCGGCGTGATCCTTGTCGCCATCCAGGTCCCAATCGAGGAGGACGGCGTGAATCGCCGAGTCGGAGGAAATGACGGCATGGCCGTCCTCCGCGGAGGCTGCCTCGACGACCCCGATATCCCGGCTGGCCAGCTCCTCGATCAGGGCGTGGGCAGCCCGCCCTGCCGTCGAGGCCTGGCCGATCTCATCATCTACCATGAGGGCGTTGATCTGTACCCTCCTCGATGTGCGTTCTAACATCGTGATCCCTTTCTCCCGCTGCTACTCAGGCAGCGTAATCCACTGGTAAAATGTCTTTGCCTTGTCGTCCGGAGTCCCGAAATCCTTGGTGTACTCGCTGACCAGGTCCCCGGTGCGATAGAGAGTGCTGAGGCCGCGATCCACCGCGAGGCGGAAGTCCTCGTCGCCCCGCTGGAGGGCGAGTCGGAGCGACTCGTAGGTGAAATAGCGATCCAGTATGACCCACCAGCGCGCCAGGTCACCGGTCGAATTGCGCTTCATCGCGTCGAGCAGGACGGCTCGATCGGTGAAGAAGACATCGGCGTGCCGGTCGTGCACCGCCTTGATCCCCTCGTCGAAGCTCTGAACCGGTACGACGATGGCGGTGAGGTTGAACTCCTTGAGTTTGCCGTTGAGCCACGACTCCGAGGTGGTGCCCGAGACCACGGCGAACTTCTGGGCCTGGAGCAGCGCGCCGGCCGACGCGCGCCATGTGGGGCTCGACTGCGGACGTCCGTTCAGGATCTCGCGCAGCCGGGAGGGAGCATCGCTGCGCAACAGCGCGCCGATACCACCCGGGAAGACCGGGATCGAGAAATCCACATCCTGTCGCCGGCTCAAGGTTTCGGTGTCTGCTCCGCAGAGGAGATCCACCTTGCCCTCTTTCACCGCGTTGAAACGATCGGCGAGCGTGAGCTCCACCCATTCCACTTTGACCCCGGTCAGGTTCGGCTGGGCCGACACCGCACCCGCGAGTTTCTGGCAGACCGCGACCGAGAACCCCGCGGGGTTGCCGGACTCGTCCTTGTAGGAATACGGCCGGGCGTCGCTGAGGTAGCCGAGCCTGATCGTGCCCGCGGTTTTGATTCGCTCCAGCGTGGAGGTGCCGGTCTGAGTCGTTGGCTTCATGCGTGGCGTCTGGGCTTCCGCTGCCACGGTAAGTGTCACGATCAAGGTGCCTAGGGCGCTGGCAAGGAACCGGGTCCGATGCCCGCGCGGGGTCACCCATCCTGCTGAGTGCATAACCCTTCTCCTTTCGACGGTGTCGGTCTCGGGTTTCACGCGGCTTTCGCGGACTTGGCGCCCGCCGTGGTCGCGGATGTGAAGCGGGGCGCGATGAATCCCCAGATGACGTAGGCAACACCCAGGACCAGCATCCCTCCCATGACCGCATCCTTGCCGGATGCCCAGAGGGCGTAGACGCTGTAGAGCATCGCGACCAGCGCGATCGCCGCGTTGCGGCGGAAGACTCCCGGGCTGACATTCGCCGATCGCATCATCACGATCAGGGCCGACAGGCTCACCACGTAGGGCACCACGTTGGTGACCACCGCCAGATTCACCAGGGCGCTGAACTGCTCGCTCAGGCTGGGCGAGATCGTGGTCAGTGCCAGCGCGGACTGCACGACGCCCAGCACGATCATGCCGGTGATTGGCGCTCCCAGCTTGTTCACCTTCGAGAAGAAGGCGGGAAACATCCGCTCGTCGGCCGCGGATTTCCCGGTCGTGGCGATGGTGAATTGCCATCCCAGGAGAGAGCCGAGGCACGCGATCACCGCCAGTCCCATGACGATGGAGCCGATGGTCGGGTTGAACATGTGGGCATAGGCCAGACCGAAGGGGCCGGTCGACTTCGCCAGCTCCTCATTGGGCACGATGCCCTGAATCACCGTGGTGGAGAGGATGTAGATCACCGCGGCGCCGAGAGTACCGAACAGGCAGGCCAGCGGCACATCCCGCTTGGGGTTCTCCACGGCGGCCGAATTCTGTGCCGCCGATTCCATCCCCAGGAACGCCCACAGCGTTAGCGAGATGCTCGAGCCGACCCCTTCGCCGAGGCTGAGCCCATGGGGGTTCCAGGCAGCCTGGAACACATCGCTCTTGAACCAGATCCAGCCGGCAAAGGAAAGGAATCCCACCGGAAGGATGACACCCCAGACGGTGATCGATCCGATCTTTCCGGTGATGGACGGGCCGCCGAAATTGGCGACGGTGGTAAGCCAGAGCAGGATGATTACCCCGATACACGTGGCGATCGGTGTCGAGGACAGCCAGGGCACGAAGGTCGCCAGGTACCCCACCGCCGAGATCGCGATCGCGACATTGCCGATCGCCAGCGACAGGAAGTAGAGGAAGAACACCTGGAAATACCCGCTCTTGCCGTACGCATCCTCGGCGTAAGCCGCCATGCCGCCGGGCCGCTGGTTGAAGAGGCCCGCCTGGGCGAAGCCGTAGGCGATGGCCATCGATCCCACCGCCGTGACGCCCCAGGAGAGCAGAGAGATCGCGCCCACTTGGGCCATGTTGGCCGGTAGCATGATGATGCCGGAGCCCATCATGTTCACCGCGACGATGAACGTCAGCTGGACCACATTCATCTTCTTAGCTTCTTGCACGGTCTCCCCCCTTCTTCGGTGGCCGTCTCGAGTCTGACTCGCGGACCACGTAGGTGAAGAACTTGATGCGACCCTCGACCCGCTCCTGATACACGCCCTGGACTTCGTAATTGAAGCCCGGAAAACGGTTGAATGACTCTTGGAACGTCAAAAAGTAATCGAGCATCGCGCGCGCTCTCTTGTCCCAACGTTCGCCGGGAACAATAACACCGATGCCCGGTGGATAAATGAGCGCGAGCGTCGCCGCGACGCGCCCCGTGATACCTTCGAGCGGGACATAATCGACTTCGTTCGCCACCAGAGCCTCGTAGGCGTCCTTCGGCGACATCGCAAGTTCCGGAAAGCTGCTGGCGCGGAA
>DATIOP010000040.1:0-6475 GCA_035472975.1 Gemmatimonadales bacterium | reverse complement strand
ACTTCTTCCCCTTCGCTTCTTTCGGAAATATCTCCTTCTCTTTCTCCTTTCTCCCTTCTCCTTTTCTCCATCCCTCAGTCTTTCCCCGTCACTGCAGGCCGGGGAGGGTGGCCTGCCACTCCTCCTTCATCCACCGGGGCTGTCTTCCTTCCAGCTGCTCTCTGCGCCTCCGACTCTCGGCGACTGGAAAGCCAAACTCCTCCTGCAGCTGGTGTAACCGGTGCATGAGAGCTTTCTGGTACTCGGCACTGACGTAGTTGCCGTGGCCGTAGTGTTGCCGGTAGCGCTCGACCAGCTCGGGGAATTCCTGCTCCAGCACCGGCATGAACTGCGGCACGATTGCCGGGCCCAGGCGGAGCGGCTGGCCTACCGCGTATCTGGCACCGGCGTCTTTGGCGGCGCGCATGAGCGTCGCCAGCCCGGCCCGGTCGTCGGTGATGCCGGGCAGGATTGGAGCGATGAGGAGCCCGGTGTGGATGCCACCGTCGATCAGAGTCTTGAGGGCGCGGATCCGGGCATGGGGCGCCGGAGAACGGCGCTCCAGCCGGCGCAACAGAGGTGCGTTGAGTGAGGCGAGGGAAATGTTGACGCTCACCTCGTGCCGCTCGCTCAGCCGCTGCAGCACATCGAGATCCCGGGTGACCAGCGGCGACTTGGTGATGAGCCCCAGCGAGAGGCCTCGCCAGCCGAGCAGTGCCTCGAGAATGCTCCGGGTGAGCTTGAATTTCCGTTCGGCGGGCTGATAGGGATCGGTCGCGGTTCCGATCACCAGGGAAGCACCCGCCAGCTTCACGGGGTCCAGGGTGCGGCGCAGCACGTCGGCGGCGTCGGCTTTGACGAAGATGCGGTGCTCGAAGGCCTCAGCAGGCGGTAGGGCGGGAAGGCGGGAAGGCGGTAGCGTTTCCTCGGCTTCTTCTTCCACTATTCCGCTTTTCCCCGCCCTCCCGCCCTCCCGCCCTTCCGCCCTCTCACTCACCCACCGATGCGTCTCCCTCGCATAGCAGTAGCTGCACCCGAACTCGCATCCGACGTAAGGATTGAGCGACCAGAAGCCCATGCCGGTCGTGGCCGGTGAATTGAGGACCGTCTTGACGGGAACTTTGTGAAACGTGCTTCCCCGAGCAGCTCTAGTATCGAGGATGGGCAGGGCGGTATGGCGGACGGGCGGTAGGGCGGTCGAAAACTCCAGCTGGAGCCGTTCTCCCTTCTCACTTTTCCGCCATCCAGTCTTGTTCTGCACGTCTGACTCCGCTGATTTTCGGTCCGCCATTCCGCCATTCCGCCATTCCGCCATTCCACTACCCCGTCGCCTTCTGCCTCACCACCGCCAGATGGTACGCCGCATGCGCTACCGCACCGATGGCTCCGCCCATTGCTTCTTCGCTCTCGAGAGCGTGTTGCTCGATGGCCTGGGTCAGCTCGCCGTAGGACTGGCGCAGCCGGTTGCGCAGCTCAGCCCATTCGTTGCTGCCGACGGTGCGGACCTGCCAGCTCTCGTCCCAGTTCCACCGCCGTCGCTCGCCGCGGATCCAGGCTGCCGAGGCGTGGAGACTGAAGGCGAGGTGATGCACATGGCCGGCGATGGTGGTCCCACTTTTCCCCAGGGGCCGCGAGACGTCGGCCGGACTCAGCGGTCCGATGGTTCCGAACAGTCCAGTTCCCGGCTGGTTGTCGGTGAAATAGGTCCAGCTATGCTGCGGTCCCTCGATAGCTTCGCGAAGCACCGCCACCAGCTGACCGGTGATGTTGGAGGTCGCGAGGTCGGGCATGGTGGGTTCGTGGTCGATGGTCGGTGGTCGATAGTCGATGGTCTCAAGTCCTGGGTCGTGAGCCTCGGCTCGTCGCAGTTTCATTAAGCGTCGGGTCATCCTGGTTGGTGGGGACATCGTCGGTGGTCGATGGTCGATGGTCTTGGGTCGTGAGTCTTGAGTCGCCTGTTGGGCGGTAAAGCCTGTCCTGAGCGCAGCGAAGGAGCGGTCGGGCGGGAGATCCGCTTCGCTGACTGCTACCTTCGGCCCGCCGCCATTCCGCTCCCTCGCTGCGCTCGGGACAAGCATTCCGCCATTCCGCCATCCGCCCGTTTGTCCCCGCCCGCCCTGTCCGTCTTGTTCCGTCCCGTCCGCCTGCCTGCCCGTCCACCATCCGCCTACCCGCATTTCCCCCACCCACACTGCGCGCACGTGATACAGCCCGAGTTGCGGATGACGGGGCCGGAGCACTCGGGACAAACTCTTACCCTGTAGTAGGTTAGAGTGCTTGGCCTGAGTGGAGTCTTAGTGGGGGGTGGAGGGGTGGAGGGAGACATGGAATCCTACCTGTTTCGGTTTTTGTTCGGTTGCCTCCGGCAATATGGGGAAGGGAAGGGAAGGCGTCAAGCGGGGATGGATAGCGGCGGTATGAACGGAGCCGCGCAGGTGTTCTGCGCGGCTCCACGATCGATCAGTTCGGAAGCTTTACGCCCAACACATCGAGCCGCTCGATCACCGGCGCAGTCGTGAGCAGGTTCGGCGCCTGCGACATGAGCGCCTTCGCGATCGGTCCGTTCAAGTGTGCCTGCCGTCCCGATTCATCATTGAATGAATCGAATATGGCAAACGTCGTGGGGCCGAGGCGGAGCGCGAACCACAGTGGAGTGGTTGCCTCCTGATGCGCCATCTGCAGTCCCTGCTGGAGGAACGCGGCAACTTCATCGGCCTTGCCAGGCTTCGCCTCGAGGCGAACGAATAAGCTGTGCTTAAGCATTTCAGACCTCCTATGTGAGTTGAACATCGTGAGGTCGAAACTAGGCCGGGAGCGCGATCGATGCCATTGGCAAGAACGCCATCTTTGATATCATACTTGCCATCGCAGTGTTCGAGTGTGGTGGGGGGTGCCGTTTTATCGAGCGGTTCTCCTGATCTCTTTCACGCCAAGATGCAGCCGACGCCGGAGCAGGGTGCGAAGGGTTGCCCCGTCGGCGTACCCCACCCGCGCCGCTACCTGGTCGACGCTTGCGGTGCCGGTCTTGAGCAGATGAACCGCCCGCTCGACCCGAAGACTCTGGAAGTACGACAGCGGCGTCTTCCCCAGAACGTTCTGCATCCGCCGGGCAAGGGTTCGCTTGCTGGCACCGACGGCCTTGGCGGCGGCGTCCAACGAGAATCCCTGCGCCAGTCGCGCCCGCGCCCAGCTCTCGAACCGCTGGACCACGGGGTCCGAGTGCATGAGGTGATCGGTCAGGACATAGGCGGACTGCGCTGGTCTCGAATCGACGATGAGGTATCGGGCGGTCAGCCCGGCGAGCTGGGGGCTCACCCCCCGCACTAGCCAGAGCGCCAGGTCCACATGGCTCAAGGCCGCTCCCGCGGTGACTACGCGGCCGGATTTCACGATCATGTACGATTCGTCCAGCTGCACGCTGGGATATCGCCTGCGGAAGAGCGGCGCCAGCCACCAGGTGGTGGTTGCTTTCTGATGGTCGAGCAGGCCTGATTCGGCCATGACGAAGGTCCCGACGCAGGCCGCGCTCATGAGCGCGCCCCGCCGTGCCCACTGCTGGAGCACTGCTGCGCCCTCTTTCACGTCCGGCCGGGCCAGGGCGGTCTCGAGCGCATCGGGCATCTTGACCCCGAGGGCCGGGACCACAACGCAGTCGGGTCGCCGAGTGCCGACCGTCTGGACGGGAACCCGGAGGCCATGCGAGGTGGTGACGGTCCGCCGCAGGCCCACGGTCCTCACTTCGAACCGTGAGACCGCAAGCCCCGACATTCCGATCAGCTCGTTGGCGGTCTCGAAGACGTCCAGCACGGCGGACAGGCCCAGGTCGAACACGCCGTCGAGGACGAGCACATCAACGCGCATGGTACCACTATACGCTGAGGACGCCTTCTACCAATGGAATTGGCAGGAATGATATCAGGAATGGCGATCTTGCCCCTATATTGGCCTCACCACCGATAACTTCTTTATAGAACTTGGTGAGCATGCCACGGCCTTCCGCCGGACCCATACTCGTAGCCGCCGGATTAGTCCTCGCTATCACAGGCCTGCTGGTCTGGGCGGGCGCCTTCCGTTGGTTCGGCAAACTCCCCGGTGACATCCACATCGAGCGGCCCAACAGCCGGATCTACCTTCCGCTCGGCTCGTCCCTCCTGCTCTCGGTCGTCCTCTCGCTCCTGTTGTCGCTCATCATGGCAATCATACGGCGCTTCCGATAGTCAGATCGCGGACCGCCTGCACCACCGCTAGTACTCCCCGTCCAGCGGCTTCCCATCGGGTCCGACCTTTACTTCGGACTTCTTGCCGTTGGTGACCACATGGGCCTCATACGCGACCAGCTTGTCGCCTTTGGTCACTGATTCGATTTTGTCGATTTTTCCTTTGCCGGCCTTGGCCTTGAGTCCCTCCTGTACGGCGGTCGGCAGGCTATCGAGCACGACTTCCTCCTCCACCTCGACGACGGCACCCTTCTCATCAATCAGCACATCCTTGCCGTGACCGGCAACCGTCATTTCCGCCTCGTAGTAGGTGTGACCCTTCTCCGTTTCCATCGAGAGGCCCTGGACAGTTGCCCCCGCACTCTGGGCCGCTAACGTCTTCTCCACCGCTGCCGGGAGATCCGCCCGCTGGATCTTCTTCTCCTGGCTCGATGCGTTGCTGACTACTCCCAGTGCCAGGACAGCTATGACCACGGTGCTCCGAAGCATGTCGTTTCCTCCTGATTAAGGAATTCCCGGAATCTTCAGGGACCTGAGACTGCCGTGATGATGGATAGAGCTTGTACCTGACAGTTGGCTGACAGCAGTCAAACCTTTGGCGGCTCGGTGGCATCTCCATGATGTGGCGCGGGTTTCTCCGGGTGTACCCACATCTCCTTCGGGGATCGTATGAATCCTACTCGACCTTGGCTGGCCCTCAGTGCCGTTGGGCTCATGGCCGGGCTGGCCTTCTCGCCCCAGCCGACGATCGCGTATTCGCTGCGGATCGATCCGGATCATCTTGATGTCGTCGAGGTCGCCATCCGGCTGGACAACGCGCCGAACGCTCTGCGGCTCGCCATGAAGGTACATCCCGAGTACGACGCGCAGTACTGGAGATATCTCGACTCGGCGCGGGTCGAGGGTTCGGCCAACGATCTCAAAGCCGGCGTCGCCCGCGAAGACAGCACGCTCTGGCGCGTGACCCTGCCCGGCGGGCATGGCACCGTGCACTATCGCATTCACATCCAGCCGGACCCCGATCCCATACGGCGCGCCTGGCGCCCCTTCCTGCGACCGTCCGGCGGATTGATCAACAGTCCGGATTTTTTCCTCTACCTCCCCGATTTCGCGAACGCGACGGTCACCCTTCGTCTGGATGTTCCGGCCGGGTGGCACATCGCGACCGCCCTCGAGTCCCATGGCACGCCGGCTCGATTCGTGGCGCCCAATGCCGCAGCATTGCTCGATGCCCCGCTCCTCCTCGGGGATCTGCGCGAATGGCAGTTCCGCGATCGGGGGACGGCGTTTCATGTCGTGTACTGGCCGCTCCCGAACGCCACGCCGTTCGACACTGCGGCGTTCGTGGACGAGTTGCGTCGCCTCGTGGCCAGTACGCTGGATGTCTTCGGCCGCGCGCCATCACCCAGCTTCTTCTTCCTGATCCAGGACGGCGCCGACGACGCGTTGGAGCATCGCGCGTCAGTGACCCTCGGCGTGCAGAGCGCGGAGCTGGCGGGTAACCCCCGGGCCTCACTCGAACAGATGGCACACGAGTTCTTTCATACCTGGAACCTCGTCGCAATTCACCCGGACAACTACCTGGAGCTGAGCTATCAGGCGGCCCGCCGAACGACGGGGCTGTGGTGGGGCGAAGGGGTCACCCTGTACTATGCCGACGCGCTGCCGAGGCGTGCCGGTCTCATGGACACGACGGTGTCACGCCTCGATCACCTCGCGGATCTCTTGCGATACTACTACGGGTCGTGGACCGCCCGCATCCCTCCCGAACGCGCGAGCCTTGCCTTCGAGGACTCACCCATCACGAATCCCGACGCCTCCGGGGGCTACTACACGCAGGGGGAGCTTCTTGGTGGTGAGATCGACGCGCTGGTTCGTGATTCGACCCGCGACACCCGCGGGCTCGACGATATCATGCGTGCCCTGTACCGGCAGAGTGCCAACGGCCGGGGCTACACGTCGGCTACTCTGGAGGCCGTGGCGGACTCGGTCTGTGGCTGCCGACTGCAGCAGCTGTTCGCCACCCAGGTGCGCGGCAATGCGCTGATCGATGCCGCCCCGATCGTGGAGCGGCTGGGGTACAAGCTGGATGTCGATACCGTGGCCGCGATCGACAGTGCCGGCGCTTCGCTTCCCGATCGCAGGCTCGGGCTCTACAGTGCCGCGGAACGGGCTTCCCTGATCATTGTCGTGAACAATCCGGCGACTGCCTGGAGAATGGCGGGACTCCGCACCGGTGACGAGCTTGTGGCGCTCAATGACAGTGCGATCGCCGGCTA
>DATIOP010000039.1:0-2110 GCA_035472975.1 Gemmatimonadales bacterium | reverse complement strand
GCCTCGCCCAGTCACGTGGTGCGGCAGGTCGTAGCGAGGGTCGTCGGCAGCGTGCTGGAAGGGACGCTGGTGGTGAGTGCCACCAAGGGTCTCGAACCCGATTCGCTGCTGCTGATGTCGGAAGTTCTGGAGCAGACACTTCCGGGCGCCCGGGTCGTCGCACTCTCCGGACCAAGCTTCGCACTGGAAGTTTTTCAGGAACAACCCACCGCGGTTGTCGCGGCCGCAAGGGAGTGGCGAACGGCCGAAGACGCGCAGGCGGTGTTTGCGGCGCCGCGTTTCCGGGTCTACTCGAATCAGGACGTCACCGGAGTCGAGCTGGCGGGAGCGCTCAAGAATGTGATCGCAATCGCCGCCGGGATCCTGGAAGGACTCGGCTTGGGGAACAATCCGCGGGCGGCGCTGATCACCCGCGGACTGGCGGAGATCACTCGACTCGGTGTCGCCAAGGGCGCTGATCCGCTCACCTTCGCGGGACTGGCCGGAATGGGTGACCTGATCCTGACGACGACAGGTGCCTTGAGCCGGAACCGGTCGTTGGGCCTCGCGCTGGCGAAGGGTCAGACGCTCGATGAGTACCAGGCCACCCATCGGACGGTGGCAGAGGGCGTGAACACTGCGCGAAGCGCGGTTGCGATGGGGAGGCGGGTCGGAGTCGAGCTCCCCATCTGCGAGCAGGTGCACTGCATACTCTTCGAAGGAAAGCCGCCTGGACAGGCGGTGGGCGATCTTATGGAGCGTACCCTGAAGCCGGAGCAATGGCGGTGACGATGGCACGGCCTGTTCAGGAATTCTTTTCGATCGGCGAGGTGTGCGCTCTCACCGATCTAAAGCCGCATGTGCTTCGCTACTGGGAGAGCCAGTTCCGCTTTCTCAATCCGGCGAAGAATCGGTCCGGCAACCGGGTATACAAGAGCCGGGAAGTCGAGCTGATCATGCTGGTCAAGCACCTGCTCTATACCGAGAAGTACACGATCGAAGGAGCACGGCAACGGATCGAGCACTACCGGCGGACCGGAGAGCTCCGCAACGTGGCACGCCGGGCCCTGGAGCGAGAGACCATACAGGAGCTTCGGTTGGCACTGAGTGAGGTCGCCGACCTGCTCGACGGCAAGACGCCTGCACCCCGGCCGGAGCAGGACCCGAATCCCAGGTGAATATCCTGGTGTCGAATGATGATGGGATCCTGGCGCCCGGACTCGGGGTGCTCGCGGAGGCGTGCCAGACGGTGGGCACCGTGACCGTCGTGGCCCCAGATCGGGAACAGAGCGGAACCTCTCATTCTCTCACGATGCACCGGCCGGTCCGGCCAGCCCGCCGTCCCGACGGCGCCTTCCAGGTAGATGGCACCCCTACAGACTGTGTGTTGCTTGCCTTGGGCGCGCTCCTGACGGAACGCCCGGACTTTGTTTTCTCCGGGGTGAACCACGGACCGAACATGGGGGAGGACGTACTCTATTCGGGCACCGTGGCGGCCGCGATGGAAGCGGTGACTCTCGGAGTTCCAGGAATCGCGATCTCCTATGCCGGACCTACGTCGGACCTGACGACGCTGCAGAGTTATCGAGACCCGCTCGCTCGTCTGATCGATCGCATCGTTCGGGTGAAGGATTTCCCGAAGGAGACGCTGCTGAACATCAATCTCCCCCCCATCGCCGCCGATCAGGTTCGGGGCATCAAGGTGACTCAGCTGGGAAGCCGTTTCTTTCAGGAATCACTCACCAGAATGAGCGATCCCTGGGGACACGAAATCTTCTGGATCGGAGGCGGGACCATTCACTGGACCGGAGGAGAGAACTCGGACCACCGTGCGGTGGCTGACGGGTTCATCTCGATTACGCCGCTGCACATGGACCTGACGAACTACCGTCTCCTTGAAACGGTGCGAGAATGGTCGCTCGAAGCCTAGGAGAGGGAGACGGGTACCGCGGCTACCGCAACCGGCTGGTGGCGGAACTCGAATCGAAAGGGATTCGGGATCCCGACGTCTTGCGGGCCATAGGCCAGGTCCCGCGTCATCTCTTCGTGCCCGAGAGCGTCCGCCATCGGGCGTACGAAGATTCGGCGCTTCCGATTGGAGCAGGGCAGACGATTTCCCAGCCCTGGGTCC
>DATIOP010000038.1:0-2533 GCA_035472975.1 Gemmatimonadales bacterium | reverse complement strand
CGCGACGAGCCGGCCTTGGCGCAAGGCCGGACCCGGCGACCATCCCTTCACCAGCTCCCCGGTGTTCCTGGTCGGGGATGCGGCCATCGGCTCCCCATATTTTCAGTCGATCTCGCTGGGGTTTGAGTCCGCCATGTACCTGGCTGGCCTGATCGCTCAGCGGACTCTGTCGCTCAGAGATATGCTGGATCGCTATGAGATATTCATGTACAAGCAGTGGCTTCGGGTCTACATGCGCAGCAAGATGATCAAGCACAACAAGGATCTGCTGGAGTGCATCGACGACAAGTTTGCGCTCCTGGGCCAGCTCCACATCTATTAGCGCAAGGAGAAGTCGCGATGGAAGTTCACCCCGGGGTATTCGTGTCCAGCACGTCGACGGACACCTGGCGATCCGACCCGGAGGTCGGCGGCGGCGCCGAGGAGCACGTGCTCTTCGACTCCCGAAGCATGCGAGCCGGCCTCAGCCGCTTCACGGCGACTGCCGATCCCCATCCGCCGGCCTGGGTGCTGCCCCAGACCGAGGTGATCCTGGTGCTCGAGGGTGGAGTCAAGATCGAAATCGAGGGCGGGCCCACCCTCGAGCTGAAACCCGGCGATATGGTGTCTCTGCCCAAGGGCCTGGTCACGCGCTGGCACCTCACCCTGCCCTTCAAGGAGATGTGGGTGCTCGCCGGGACCTAGCTCCCCTCCCTTATGGCTCTCGTCGTCTTCCTCCGAGGCATCAATGTTGGCGGACACCGGAGGTTTCGCCCCAGCATCCTCGCAACAGCGTTGAGCAAGTATGATGTGGTGAACGTAGGGGCCGCCGGAACGTTCGTCGTTCGTAAACCAGGCTCACGCACGAGGTTCCGAGCTGCATTGGTCAAGAAGCTGCCATTCGAGGCGGAGGTTGCGCTCTGTGATGGCCGCGACCTGATCCGTCTCATGATGGACAATCCCTTTGGAACGGAGCCTCCACGCCCTGACGTTGTTCGCTTTGTAAGCATCCTGTCGAAAGCCGGCCGGGTCCGGCCCAGCCTTCCAATCACTCTCCCGCCGAACGGGGAGTGGCTGGTGCGAGTCATCGCCGTCAGCGATCGCTTCGTTTTCGGAGTTTACCGCCGTCACATGAGGACGATCACCTGTCTGGGTCAGATCGACAAACTGTTTGGTGTGCCGGCAACCACTCGGAACTGGAACAGCATTACCGCAATCGTGCGGGTGCTGAAGGAGACCACGCATGATCCGTGACCTCAGGCTCACTCATCTGTCCGCCCGACTCGCGCTGCTGCTGGTACTGGCCGTACCCGCCGCTGCCCAGCAGCTCGCTCCGGAGGAACGCGCCAGGATCGACAGCGCCGCCGTTGCGGTGCTGGCCGGCACCGGTGCGCCGAGTGCTTCGGTGGCCATTGTGCGAGGCGGGGAGATTGCGTACGAGCAGGCCTACGGCGAGGGCCGTATCGGGACGCCGACGACACCGGCCATGCGATACGCCATCGGGTCGGTGAGCAAGCAGTTCACCGCCACGGCGATTCTTCTGTTGGCGGAAGAGGGCAAACTGTCACTCGATGACAAGGTCGCGCGCTGGTTCCCCAAGCTCACGCGCGCCAACGAGGTGACGATCCGCCAGCTGCTCTCGATGACTTCAGGCTACCAGGACTTCTGGCCCCAGGACTACGTCTTCACGGCGATGCAGGGTGCGACGACGGCGGATGCCATCATGCAGCGGTGGGCCAGTCAGGCCCTCGACTTCGACCCGGGTACCGCCTGGCAGTACAGCAACACCAATTACACAATCGCGGGTGCCATCGTGGAGCGGGTCGCAGGAGTGCCATTCATCGAGTTCCTGAAGCAGCGGATCTTCAACCGGCTGGGCATGAAGTCGGTCGCCGACTTCGACGCCGGCCCGCTCCAGCAAACCGACGCCGGCGCCTACCTCCGCAATGGCATCGGACCGCTCAGGGAGGCTCCGAAGGAAGGCCCCCGCTGGCTCTTCGCTGCCGGACAGCTCGCGATGACCGCCCACGACCTGGCGACCTGGGACTTGAGCGTCATCAAGCAGACGGTTCTCAAGCCGGCCTCCTATCGGGCGCAGCAGACGACGACCCTGCTCGCCAATGGAACGTCGACCGGCTACGGCCTGGGCATCAACGTGAGCATGGTCGGCGGACGGCGGCGGCTGTCGCACGGCGGAGCGGTCTCGGGCTACACCACGACCAACCAGGTCTACCCCGATGACCGCGCGGCGATCGTCGTCTTCACCAACATCTACCCCGGCGGAGCGGGCGCCTCGGGGCAAATCGCCTCGCGGATTGGGAGCATAATCTTTTCATCGTCCGACACCGCAGATGTCGCCGCCCGCGAGAGGGCGCAGAAGGTCTACGACGGCCTGGCGAAAGGCAGCATCGACCGCAGCCTGTTCACCTCGAATGCGAACGCCTTCTTCACCGACCAGGTGCTGGCGGACTACGGTGCGAGCCTGGGGCCATTGGGGGCACCGGCTGAGTTCACGGCAACCGGCAGCCAACTGCGCGGCGGATTGCGGATCCGC
>DATIOP010000037.1:0-8745 GCA_035472975.1 Gemmatimonadales bacterium | reverse complement strand
GCAATCATCGCCCGTCTTCTCGTCGAGCGAAATCTGCCCGCCGACCAGGAGCTGGCGGACTATCTGGCGGGCCGGCCGGCCGACTCGGTGCGTAGTCTGCCCGAAATGCTCCAGCGGGTGCTGCACGAGGCGGATGAGCGTCACGTCAAGGCGAATGCCGCCCTCGCGCGTGAAGTGCTGGAGGGTAGTCCTGCGGCCCCGCTGAGGCGCAGCGCCGCCTATCGCACCAGCGGCGTGCTGTCGCCCACGGGAGGGCTCCGCAGCCGGGAGAAGATGGTGTGGGACTGGCCATCGCTGACCGATCGGGTGATTGAGGATCTGCGCTGATGGCGATCAAGGGCAGCCTCAAAGAGGCGAGTCTCCCGGACGTTCTTCAGCTGCTCGCGCTGGGGAAGAAGAGTGGCTGCCTGGCCGTGGCTGACCGGCAGAACTTCGGCTACGTGTATTTCGACGAAGGACGGATCTGCTACGCGTCCATCGTGAACCGGCGCGACCGGATCGGTGACCTTCTGGTAAAGAACGGGCGGATCAGTCCGGAGCAGCTGGAAGAGGCGATCGCGCTGCAGGAGCAGCGGCGGGACAGCAAGCTGGGTGAGTTACTGGTTGAAATCAGCGCGGTGACGCGAAAAGACCTCGAAGGCTACATGCGGATCCAGATCGAAGAGGCGGTCTACTATCTCTTCACCTGGACTCAGGGAACTTTCAACTTCGAGGCCGGCATGCGGCCGGATCAGGACTTCCTGGTGCGGATCAATCCCGAGTCGCTGCTCCTCGAAGGCGCGCGCCGGGTTGACGAGTGGAGTCTCATCGAAAAGAAGATCCCCAGCTTCGACCTGATCTTCGCCGTCGATCGGGAGCACGTCACCGACACCGACGTGGAGCTCGAACAGGCGCAGGAACGCCTCCTCGGTCTCATCGACGGGCAGCGCGACGTGCAGGATCTCATCGACGAGTCGGGCCTCGTCGAGTTCGAGGTGGGCAAGGCGCTGTACGGCCTGGTAACCGCGGGGTTCGTGCGTCGGGTGGGAACTTCGGCCGCTCCGGCCCAGCCCCAGGTAAACGAGACCCGGGTCGAGGAGCACCGGAACCTCGGCGTCGCCTTTTACAAGACCGGCATGCTCGAAGAGGCCTCGCGGGAATTCCGCAGAGTCGCCGATCTGCGCGCCGCCGACCCCAGCGCTCCGTTCTACCTCGGCCTCATCGCGCTGCGTCAGGCCCGGTGGGAGGATGCGGTCGAAACGCTGACGGCGACGCTTGAAAAGGCCGGCTCCCGGCCCGCCGTGCTCTTCAACCTGGCCTTCGCTCTCGAGCAGCTCGGCCGGTTGCCCGAGGCGGAAACCGCGTACGCCGATGCGGTGAGCAAGTCGCGCGACGATGCCCGGCTCATGCTGGGATGGGGAGTCGTAGCGCTCAAGCGTAACGATTCGGAAGTCGCCACCAACCGCTTGGCCCGGGCTCGAGAGCTCTGGGGTGAACGCCCCGTTCCGCCGACATGGTTCTGGGCGATGGCGCTCGCTCTCGCGGGCCAGGCCGATCTCACCGAAGCGCTCAAGATCGCGAAAGAAGGCGTCGCCGCTTTCCCCTCGGACGCCGTGCTCCGCAACAATCTCGCGGTCCTCCTGGAAATGAGCGGGGATTTGCCCGGCGCCGAAATGCTTCTGCGCGGGGCCTTGTCCGAGGACCCGACGCTCCCGCAGATCTCGAAGAACCTGGGCGACTTGTTCTACCGTGCGGGCCGCTACGACGACGCGTTCGAAGCCTACGAGCGCGCGGCCAAGCTGAGCCCCGAGTTGGGCGACGACCTGTACTTCAAGCTGGGCAACATCGCCTTCAAGCGACGCGACCGGGAGCGTGCCCGGGTCTGCTGGCAGCGGGTGACCGAGCTCAATCCGGCCCATCAGCTCGCACGGGCCAACCTCGACACTCTGGAAACCAGCGCGTGACCGCAGAGCAGGATGCCGCCTTCACCGCTCTTGCGCAGCGCATCGCGGGGCGGGCCGGACTCGACGTCGGAGCTTACAAGGATCGCTGCCTCCGGCGCCGGATCGCCGTTCGCATGCGCGCCTGCGGCGTCCACACCTATTCGGACTATCTCGGTGAGTTGGATCGGCGTCCCGAGGAGATCGACCGGCTCCTCGATACGATCACGATCAACGTCACCAAGTTCTACCGCAACCCGGAGACGTGGTCCTGGCTCGAGCGCAACCTGCTGCAGGCGCTGGTCTCCGCCCGGCGGGGACGGGTACGGGTCTGGAGCGCAGGCTGCGCTTCGGGTGAGGAACCCTATACCATCGCGATGGTGCTCGCTCAGGCCTGCGCCGCAGCCGGCCGCGAAGACTGGATCGACGACGTTCGGATCGATGCTACTGATATCGACCGGGAGTCTCTCGACCGGGCGCGCGCGGCCCGGTACCACGAGCGCGTCTTCAGCGAAACGCCGCCGGCTCTCGTCAAGCAGTATTGCCGCCAGATCGCGCCCGAAGAGTACGAGGTGGATTCCCGTCTTCGCGCCGTCGTCGAGATCCGTCGCCTCGACTTGCTGCGGGAGTCCCCAGCCTCTCCTCAGTACGATCTGATCTTCTGCCGCAACGTGATCATCTATTTCGATCGCCGGACCCAGGAACGCCTGATGGGCGATTTCTTCGACGCCCTGGTTCCCGGTGGCCACCTGATTCTGGGGAAAGTGGAGACCATCTTCGGGCCGATCCGCGATCAGCTCACTCTGCTCGAGCCTCGTGAACGCATCTACCGGAAGCCGGTCTAGATGCCGGGCGAGCAGATGGTGCGGGTTGCCGAGATCAAGGCCGCCACGGGACAGCAGATCCTGTGTACCCTGGGGCTGGGCAGTTGCGTGGGCATCGCCCTCTACGATGCGACCGCCCGGGTCGGCGGGCTGGCGCACATTCTTCTTCCTTCGCTCTCGCTGAGCCGTAACAGTCAGGCTCCGGGCCGATTCCCCCAGTCAGCTGTGCCGGCGCTCATTGCCGAGATGTCGGCGCTGGGTGCCGACCGGCGCCGCCTCACCGCGCGCCTGGTTGGAGGGGCGAGCATGTTCGCCAGCCTCAACGCGCCCGGCTCCATCCAGATGGGCGACCGCAACGTCGTGGCGTGTCGCGAGGTGCTGAGCGCCCACGGCATTCCGGTTCTCGCCGAGGCGGTAGGCGGAGGGCAGGGGCGTTCGATGTGGTTTCACACCGCCGATGGGAAAATCGAGGTGCGTTCGGTCGGGAGCCCGGTCTATGAGCTTTGACCTGCCCTCGGTCCTGGTGGTGGATGACAGCGCGTTCTTCCGGCGCATGATCTCCGAGATCGTCGCCGGTTCCGGGCAGTTCCGCGTGGTGGGCACCGCGGCCAATGGAATGGAAGCGCTGCAGAAAGTCCACGAGCTGCATCCCGATCTGGTGACGATGGATCTGGAGATGCCTCAGCTCGACGGACTCGGCGCGATCGGGTACATCATGTCGGAAGCCCCACGACCCATCGTGGTCGTGAGCTCGCACGCGGGCGCCGGCACTACCGGCTCGATCCGGGCCCTCGAGCTCGGTGCCGTCGAATTGGTGGCGAAGGAGGACGAGCAGGGCAGGGCTTCGGCGTTGCGAATCGCCCCCCGGCTCATCGACGCGCTACGTGCCGCTCGCGCGGCGGATATCGGGCGCCTGCCGGTTCTCGCCCGGCCAGTCAGGGTGGAAGGCCCGGCTCACGTCAGGGCGCCGAACGAGGCGCGCCGCACGCTAGCTATTGCCGCCTCAACCGGAGGCCCCCGGGCTCTGGCCGAATTGTTGCCCCAATTGACCACCGGACGGGAAGCAGCGGTGCTGATTGTGCAACACATGCCGCGCGGATTCACCCGCAGCCTCGCCGAGCGGCTGGACTCACAAAGCAGGCTCGCGGTGGTCGAGGCAGAGCAGGACGCTCCGGTTCGCGCCGATACCGCATACGTGGCCCCCGGCGATTATCATATGCGAATAACCTCCACCGCGACCGGCCTCAGAATCGTCCTCGATCAGGGGCCGACAATCTGGGGAGTTCGCCCGGCGGCTGATCCGCTGTTCTATTCGGTCGCCGAGTGTTTCGGTGCGGCATCAGTCGGCGTGGTTCTGACCGGGCTGGGACGGGATGGAGCAGCCGGACTTCGTGCAATGCACGATGCCGGCGGCATCGGCATCGCGCAGGATCGGGAAACCGCCACCATTTACGGGATGCCTGGCGCCGCCCTGGCCGGCGGAGGAGCCGACTACGTGCTCGGGCTCGGTCAGATCGCGGAGCACGCGAACCAGATTCTCCGAGAAAGGCCGCGGCGGTGAAGCAAGCATTGCTCCTGGTCTCTGCCGGAGGGCGGCAGCTCGCGTTCCGGATGGCCGATGTGATCGAGGTGCAGGAGGGTGGACACGTGCACCGGGTTCCTGCCGGCGCTCCTGCGCTGCGCGGAGTCACCACGGTTCGGGGCCGGTTGGTGCCGCAGGTGCACCTCGGCGCGTTGCTCGACCAGGGTAGCTATCCCCCGGAACCGTGCGCGACCGTCGTCGTGGCGACCACCGACACCGGTTTGGTCGCGTTCGAAGTGGATGACGCGGACGCACACCCCGAGATCGAGATTCTTCCGGCTCCGGAAGACGAGAGACTCTCGTGGGTAAGTGGGGTGCTGCGTCAGGAAGAAAGGTGGGTGCCGGTCTTGAATCTGACAGTCCTGGAGGAACGGCTGCGGACCAGCGAGGTAAGCCACGCATGACCGACGACGAACTGCAATTCGTGATCTTTCAGGTCGGTTCCCAGGCCCTGGCGCTCAGCATCTTTCAGGTCGAGCGCATTCTTCGCTGGGAACAGCCGGCGACATTGCCCAACGCGCCGGCTTTTCTCGAAGGCGTGCTGCCCTACGGCGGCGGCGTAGTTGCCGTGGTGGATCTCCGCAAACGCCTCGACGTACCGGCGACACAGCAGGAGGAGACCCGGGTCATGGTGCTGGAGCTGGAAGACCAGCGGGTCGGCATCGTCGTCGATGCGGTGAGCGAGGTGGTCAGGGTTGATGCGCGTACCATCACCCCGCCCCCTCCGATGGTGCGCGGCCTGGCCGCCAAGTACATCACCGGTATCCTCAGCCAGCCTGACCGCACGGTTGTTGTGCTCAACGCGGGCAAGCTCCTCAACTCGAAGGAACGGCTTGCCCTGACCGGAGCGTTGGCCTGAGCCCATGACCGATTCGCTGATTGCGACCCTGCGCAGCCAGTTCCAGGCGATCTCGCTCCGGCTCGACCAGGCCGGTTCCAACGCGGAGCGAGAGGCGGCCAAGCGGGAAATCATCGCCTACTTCAAGAAAGTGGATTCCACACTCGGCGAGCTGACCCAGTTGAAGGAAGACATCCGTGGCCTGGTTGACCGCTACAAGCAGCTCCAGGCAACGACCGATACCGCCCAGGCACCGCAGTTCACCGGCGCCCGGCCGATGGTCCATGCCGACCACATCGGCGCCTCGACCTTCATAGAAAAGGGATGGAGCCTCATCTCCCTCGGCGATTACGCCGGGGCCATTCAGTCGCTCGGCAAGGCGCTCCAGCTTTCACCCGCGGATGTCCAGGCCCAGTCACTGCTCGGCTGGGCCCAGATGCTCCACGAGGATTACGACGACGCGCTGGCCACCTTCTCGAAAGTCTTGATGAAGGAGCCGGCGAATTCCCTGGCCCGCATCAACGTGGGCTACATCTGCCTCAAGAAGCGGATCTTCGGAGAGGCAATCGAGCACCTGTCCAAGGCCATCCGGCTCGACAATGACCGGAAGGCCACGCTGTACGCCCACTACTACCTTGGGCTGGTCTACCTCGAGCGGGAGATGTTCGAGGACGCCCAGACCTTCTTCCAGAAGACCCTCAACCTCGGTCCCAATCTGATCGAGGCCTACTACGAGCTGGGCCGCGCTTCCTGGTTCATGGGCGACAAGACCGCCGCCGCCGGCGCCTGGGAAGAGGGCTTCAAGGCCAACAAGTTCAATCCGTGGGGCAAACGCTGTAAGGAAATGCTCGAACTCGTCGCCTCCGGAGGAGAGCCGCCGCGCACCTCCTCCGCCTGATCTATCTGCTGGTGCAGGCCGCGGACTCGCTGACTCACGCGATGGTCGGTCGAGTCAGAGTCGTGGCTCGGGAGAAAGATCTCGCTCTCGGCATTCGCCTCGCCGAATCGGTGGACCACCCGTTCGCCTGGCCGGGCCTCGGCCGCCGCGCACCGCCTCCCTTTACTCTGATTCTGGCTGCCGACTCCGCGACCATGTCCCGCATCGCCAGCGGTCGTGCGCCGGGCTGGGGAGCCGGGATCACTCTGCCTTCGGCTCGCACCATCGTTCTGCGCAGTGACCTCGGCGGTCTTGACCAGACGCTGCGGCACGAAGTGGCCCATCTGGCTCTGCACGACGCAGTCCCGGGAAGAGTCCCGCTCTGGTTCGATGAGGGATATGCCTCGCTGGCTTCGGGGGAGTTCGAGCGGCTGATCACGCTCCAGCTCAACCTTTCGGTGGTTGGAGGGCGGCTGCCGTCGCTTCGGGAGCTCGATAGTGACCTGAGGGGTTCGGCCCGCACCGCAGATGCCGCCTATGGTCTCGCCGCTTCAGCGGTGGCGGAGATCGCACGGCATCCCGCGCCGGGTGGGCTGGAGCGATTGTTCAGCCGTATGGCCGCAGGCGATGATTTCGAGCAGAGTCTCATCGCCGCAACCGGGCTGACCTCCGACAGATTCGAAAAGTCGTGGCAGGCTGATCTTCGCCGGCGTTACGGTCTCATCGCCTGGCTGCTTGCGGGCGGCATTTGGGCTGTAGTAGCCTCTGTCCTTGGTGTCCTCGTATGGTTGCGCCGTCGCAGCGACCGACCCCGAAGGCTGGCCTTGGACCAGGGCTGGGAAATCGCTCCTCCCGACCCGCCCCCTCCGCCCGTTGACCCGGTCGAGCCCTCGCAGTAAGCTCAATGCTTATGCCAAGTTCCGCCACTCCAACCGGTGAACGACACCTCCGCTTCGGCCCCCGAAATGTCATCCTGCTGGGGGGTGCCGTCGTCTCTCTTGTTGTGGGGTATCTTTGGTTGCATGCCGGTGGCACGACGGGTGCGGCCGCACTCCTCGTGCTCGGGTACTGCGTCCTTTTCCCTCTGGGCATTGCGCTCTGATGCTCGTTGGGTAGTCGAAGACAGCGGTTCCCGTCGGCCTGACTATTCGGGCGAATAGCTCAGCTGGTCCAGAGCGCCTGCCTTACACGCAGGATGTCGGGGGTTCGAATCCCTCTTCGCCCATGGCGGGACGCCTTGTTGGCGGCCCGCGTGTTGTTCGGGCGGGCCTCGTGCCTGCCCCTGGTTGGGCGACCACGAGGGTTCGCCGCTCCGTATTTCGCTCTTCTGCTCCCTTTGCGGAGGCCATGTAATGCGCCTGGTCCGTCTGCTGTCCCTGTCGCTGTTGGCCGCGCCCCTCGCGGCTCTTTCTGCCCAGATTCCAACTCGGCGTCCCGCACCGGGAGCAGCCACTTCGAACTCGCCCCGGATGCTGGTCTCGAATCCTCATACGTTCTCGTCTCAGGACAGCGCCACGAGCGTCGCCATCGGCCAGGGCATTCGGGGCCGGATGGACAAGGTGGTAAACGGCAACTTCGCCGTTCTCACCCGGGAACAGATGAACGACGCGCTGAAGCAGTTCGGCTATCCACCCGATGCGATCCTCGCCTCCACGGTCCAGAAGCAGTTCGGTAACGCTCTCCAGGCCCGCGCGCTGGTCTCGTCGACTCTTGCCAAAGATCAGAGTGGCCGCTTCTCGGTGACCTCGCGACTCGCGGGCCTCAACGACGACGCGGGCAATGTGGTGGTGGTAACACAGGGGCCGAGTCAGAAACTCGATGAAGTGGGCGGCGCTGTGGCCGATGCCCTGCAGCCAGCGGTCAAGAGTTTCAACGATGCGCGGGCATGCGTCGATCAGAGCAAGGCCGCGCCGGACAAGGCCATTGCCTCAGCCAAGAAGGCCATCGCCACGCTTCCGAAGAATGGTTTGGCCCATCTCTGCCTCGGATTGATCGCGCTGGACAAGAAGACGAACAAGGACAGTGCCGAGGCGATGGACCATCTGCGGCAGGCGGTGGAAGGAGACCCGCAGACCCTCAAGGGCTGGACTACTCTCGCCCAGATCTACGAGGCCCAGGGCGACACGAACAAGACGGTGGAGGCGCTGAAGCAGATGCTGCTGGTCGCCCCCACCAACCAGACTCTGCGCGAGCAGGCCTTCAAGCTGTTCATCAAGTACGAGCGTCCCGACGCCGCCGAGCAAACCGCTTTGGACGGACTCAAGATCGACCCGACCAACGCCGATCTCTATGACCTGTTGAGCAACGCCCGGGTCTACAAGGGTGACTTCGCGGGAGCCGTCGCTGCGCTGGAGCTGATGGTGGCCAATGATTCCACTAAGGCGGACAGCTCGTTCTATCTGAAGATTACCGTGATGGCGAGTCAGAAGCCTGATACAGCGAAGCTTCTCAAGTGGGCTGCCGAGGGCAGCAAGAAGTTCCCCACCAACCTCGCCCTGCTGAACCAGCTGGTCGCGGCGTATCAGCTGACCGGGCCGGTCGACAGCCAGGTTACCACTACCAAACGGTTGATGGAGAAGGACACTACGGCCATCGGGCCCGCCCTCGCCACGGCGCAGGCGCTGGTCACGGCGAACCGCGCGAACGAAGCCCAACCGTTCCTCGACTTCGTGACCAAGTACGGTGACGCCCAGGCGAAGGAAGGG
>DATIOP010000036.1:0-6332 GCA_035472975.1 Gemmatimonadales bacterium | reverse complement strand
TGCCAGTGCCGCGGCTGGCGTTCCGATCGTGCTCGCGGTGCGGCTCGAAGACGGCCGCCAGCGCCACCCGGCCGATACCGCTCCGGAGCTGAGCGCTGCCACCGTCCGCACCCTGATCCGGCTGGACCGCCGGACCCGCTTGCTGGTGACGCACGCGGAGCGCAGTTTCATAGAAGAGGTACATTTCGGAAGCACCCCGGACGAGGCCAGTCGCATCTGGTGGGATACTTCCTGGATCTGGGGACCGCCCGAGGATCATTTTCAGCAACTGCTGGCCACCATGGGTTCCGACCGGTTCGTATTCGGTACCGGTCAGCCGCTCCGTATACCTGAGGCGTCGGTCGCCAAGCTCGATCTGCTCGAGCTTGAGCTGGAAGCCCGTCGGGCCATAGAGTCCGGCAACGTCCGCTCCCTGATGACGACAAGGAGTCTCGCTTCATGAATTCACCGGCTCGACGGCAGCATTCCCGGATCTCCTTCTCGGCGTCGGGGCCGCAGCTCCAGACCAGCGGCAAGACCTACGAGATCGTTGATCTTTCCTCCGGCGGGGTCCGCTTCCGCACGGCAGGCAGGGGAGCGCCGGTCAAGGAAGGCGAGCTGATCCGAGCCATCATCCAGTTCCGCCCTGACAAGGCCGTGGAGGTGCGCGGGAAAGTGCTGCGCGTGGTGAATGGTCAGGTCGCTGCGAAGCTGGATACCGGGGTTCCGCTGCAGACGATTCTGGAGGAGCGGTATTACCCTCCACGTCCTCGTACGGGTATGGTGTGGTAATGCCGCGCGACGCAACACCCGGGGATTCCGCACGCGAGTTCTACCGTATCGCGTATCCGGCCAAGGCCAGGCCTCGGCTCCATGTGTCCGGGTTCGATTTCGAGGTGCTCGACCTCTCAGAGCGCGGGATCCGCTTCCGCCTCGGCGAGGCGATGGCGCCGGAGGCGGGGCATCAGCTTCGGGGCACCGTGCGGTTCGTCCGCGGTGTCAGCGCCGAAGTTGGAGGTACGATCCTCCGGGTCCGTGACGGTCAGGTAGCCGCAGTTCTGGAGGAGGGAGTCCCCGCCAGCGTCATCCGCGCAGAACAACGGTTCCTGCTCGAGAACGCCCGCCGCTTCACCACGTGAGCCAGCAGTTTGATGTCGCGGTCGTCGGGCTGGGCGCCATGGGAAGTGCCGCCCTCCTCGATCTCGCGCGCCGCGGCGTCCGCGCAGTCGGCTTCGACCGGTTTCACCCGCCACACACGCTCGGATCCACCCACGGGCGCTCCCGAATCATCCGCCAGGCATACTACGAGGACCCGGCTTACGTCCCGCTGGTGCGGCGGGCTTATGAACTCTGGGACTTGTTGACGAAGGAGACCGGAGTTCCGGTCTTGCAACAGACCGGAGGGCTCATGCTCGGCCCGCGCGACGGACTACTGGTGAGTGGATCCCGCCGCAGCGCGGTGACCCATGGGCTCCCATTCGAAGAACTGGATTCCGCGGCGATCGCACGACGCTTTCCGGACCTCCGTCCCGAACCGGACACCGCGGCGATCCTCGAGCCTCATGCCGGGATCCTGCACCCGGAGAACGCTGTAGCTACGACATTGGCCCGAGCGAAGACTCTTGGGGCGGAGACTCACCTGGGCACAACGGTCGAGGGATGGAGCGCGGGCAGTGCGAGCATCGTGCTGGAAACCACGACGGGTCGCTTCGAAGCCGGCTCAGTCATTCTGGCGGCTGGCCCGTGGCTGGGCGACCTCATCGGCGGTGCGCTGCCGCTCACCGTGGAACGACAGATCACCTTCTGGTTCGATCCGCCGGCGGGAATCTCGCGAGTCTCCCCTGAGCGGTTGCCGGTCTTCATCTGGGAGTGGGCGACCGACCGGCTGTTCTATTGCCTGCCGGATGTAGGCGAGGGGTTCAAGATCGCGCGGCACCACGAAGGGGCGATGACAACACCCGCCACCGTGGACCGAAGTGTAAGCCCCGAGGAGATGGCTGACGCGCGGTCTCTGCTGGAACGATTCATCCCAGCCGCTGCGGGTCCCTTTCGCTCCGCGGCCGTATGCCTCTACACCGACACACCGGACTATCACTTCGTACTCGGACCCCTGGCCTCCGACCCTCGGGTGATCGTGGTGAGTGCCTGCTCCGGGCACGGTTTCAAGTTCGCCAGCGCCATCGGTGAAGTCGCGGCCGACCTCGCGACCATCGGCTCGACTCCTTTTGACCTCTCCGTCTTCAGCCCCGACCGATTCACCCGGACATGAGCATGCCGATTCGGAATGCCCTTGGAGTCTCGCTTTGCGCTGTTGCTGTCGGCTGCGGTCAGGCACCGCAGACAGCCCCCGCAACAGCACCGGTCGCCTTGAACATCGGAGCGTACGCCGATTCGCTGTTCCGCGCCTACGGCGATAGCAACGGTCCCGGGGCCAGTGTGATGGTGCTGCAGCGGGGCCAAATCGTCTTCCGCAAGAGCTATGGCGAGGCGAGTCTCGAGGAGGGGAGGGCTGCGACTCCGACGACCAACTACCGGCTCGCCTCCGTCACCAAGGAATTCACCGCCATGGCGACGTTGCTGGTGGCACAGGATGGCGGCCTCAATCTGGACGACTCGATATCGAAGTTCTTCCCGGAGCTACCGCCTAAGCTGCACGCGATAACAGTTCGCAACCTGCTCAGTCACACCTCTGGCCTGCTGGACTACGAAGACTTCGTTCCCGACACCCAGACGGTTCAGGTTCACGACTCGGATGTGCTGAGACTGCTCACCATTCACGATTCGGTCCTTTTCCAGCCAGGCGAGCGCTGGCAGTACTCCAACTCGGGGTACTCGATGCTCGCCTTGATCGTGCAAAAGCAGTCGGGGAAGCGATTCGCTGACTTCCTTGCCGAGCGAATCTTCCGGCCGCTGGGCATGACGCACACGGTGGCGTTCGAGGAGGGGATCTCTACGGTTTCCGAGCGGGCTTACGGCTACTCACGACGTGAAGGGAGTAGCGGCTGGACCCGGAGCGACCAGAGTAACACCAGCGCGGTGCTGGGAGATGGCGGGATCTACACATCAATTGATGACATGACCCATTGGGCTGCAGCCCTCGATACCGGAAAACTGGTGCGGGCGGACCTTCTGCAGCAGGCCTTCACGCCCTACCGGCTCAACGACGGGACTTCAGCGAAGTATGGGTTCGGCTGGTACCTCGCTCCGTTTGCCGATCTCCCTTCCACCTGGCACACCGGGGAAACCAGGGGGTTCCGCAACGCCATCCGGCGGCTCCCGACCGAAGGAATCACCATCATCGCGCTGACCAACCGGAATGAAGGTGAGCCGATCAAATTGGTGGATTCGCTGGCTCAGCGGATGCTGGCGGGTCGCTAGGTCCAGCGAAACAGCTTAAGCGCCAGCCCGAAGGAAAGAACTAGCCAGACCAGGAGCACGGCGACTTCGGGGAACACTTCCCTCAGCCCGGCACCTTCGAGCATGATGGCGCGAAGGGCGTCGTTCGTCGCGGTGAGCGGCAGCGCCTTGATGACCGGCTGCATGACCGCCGGAAAGTGGCTCGAAGAGAAGAACACTCCGGAGAACACCCACATCGGCAGCATCGCGAGGTTCATCAGTCCCGACGCGGCTTCCACCGAGCGGGGGCGGGCGGCGATGCAGAGGCCCAGCGCCACAAAGCTGAGGCCCGCCACACCGCAGGTGACCGCGAGGGGTGACGAACGAGCCCCGGACCGGGACATCGAACACCAGCACCCCGAAAAGCAGCAGTATCCCCACTGCTAACACCAGAAGCACCAGCTGAGACAGGAGGAACGAAGCGAGGTACTCGCTCCGGGACATGGGCGTTGCCGCAAGACGCTTGAGCAGTTTTCGCTTTCGCGCATCCACGATGGTGAACCCCGTCCCCCAGATTCCGCTGCCCATCAGGTTGAATCCAATCAAACCGGGAATCAGAAAGTCGATGTAGCGCGATCCGCGCTCCCGCACGATCTGATCCGCGGTGCTTATCTGGTCGCTCCGCCCTGCCGACTGCTGCACCACATCGTTGACGCGTTGCCGAGCCATCCGCGCGTCGGGTCGGGTATCGTCGTAGCGGTAACGCAGTCCGGTCGAGTCTGGCGCGAGCAGGAGAGCGATTTGCCCGTTACGCAGTGCCCGGGCACCCGACGCCGAGTCGGGAAATGCCTCGAGACGAATCCCCGAGTCCGCCCTGAGCGCCTCGATCGCCCCGCTTGTCACACCGGGCAAGCGACCGACCACGATCCGGTCCGCCGGGCGATCGCGGAATGCCAGCCCTAACCCTGCCGCGAGCAGTAGAGGAAAGCCATAGACCCAGAACAAGGCCTCCGGCTCGCGGAAGAATTCCCGAAACCGCACCGAGATCAGCTGCCGCAGGGAGTCGCTGATCATGTCATTCTTCCCTCAGCGACCGGCCGGTCAGAGAGACGAACACGTCTTCCAACGTCGCCGTGTGGGTTCTCAATTCGGCGAATCCGGTTCCCAGCCGTTCCAGCATGTTCAGCAGTGGGGGCAGGGTCTCGTGCAGTTGGGAAATCTCGAGAAAGATTCGCGAGCCGGTCCGTCGCACCGCGTGCACGCCCCCGAGCGCACGAAGCTCATTGTCGTCCGGGGATTTGCCATCCAGCAGCGTGAACTCGACCACATGCTCCGATCCGAGCGAAGCGATCAATTCGCGCGGAGTACCCAAGGCGATCACCCGGCCGTGATCCACGATGGCGACCCGGTCGCACAGCCGTTCCGCCTCTTCCATGTAGTGGGTGGTGAGCAGCACGGTGCGGCCCTGGGCCTTGAACTGCTCGATCAGGTCCCAGAGCTGGCGGCGGGATTGGGGGTCGAGACCGGTGGTCGGCTCGTCGAGGAAGAGCAGCTCGGGGTCGCCTACCAGGGCGCAGGCCAAGGCCATCCGCTGCTTCTGCCCGCCCGAAAGCTGGCCGACTCGGCTGCGCCGTTTCTCGTTGAGCTGCACCTGCCCGATCACCGTATCTACCGTCGGCCCGCCATGGTAGAAGCTGCGGAATAGCCGAAGGGTTTCCTCTACGGTCAGCTTCTCGGCGAGTTGGGTCTCCTGCAACGACACGCCGATGCGAGGCCGGAGATCGGCAGCGTCGGTCGCCCACTGGCGGCCGAGTATGGTTACGGTGCCGGAGTCGGCCTGGTTGAGGCCTTCGCAGATCTCGACCGTCGTGGTCTTCCCGGCACCATTGGGACCGAGCAGGCCGAAGCATTCACCGGTCCGGATCTCGAGGTCGAGCCCGTCAACGGCGCGAGTCTCCCCGTAGAACTTCCGGAGCCCGTGGATGGAGACGGCGGGTTGAGCAGGCACGGTGTCGCGGGGTTTGAGTCAGGTGATAAGGGTGCGGGCCTGATTCCAGAAGCGCACCAGCTCGCGGGTACTTTCGAAGACCCGTACCTCGGAATCCCGGAGCGCCTGGTCCCGCGGCGCGAGCTTGAGATCGAGGTGGGGCCGCGCCGGGTTCTTCAGGTGGAGGGCGCCGGGAGGCGCTCCCAACCGGACCCGGAACGCCTCGAGCTCCTCGAGGTCATTGGTGGTCGAGAGCACATGAGACCACCCTGGTGCGTGGAGGTTCTCGCGGTCCATGATCAGCATCGTTATAAATTAGTCGTACCTGTGTGAGGAGGCGGTGTGGCAGCAGTTCCAGACATGTGGTCCGTCGGAATTTCCGTCCCGACCTTGGGAGGGGAGCAGGTTGTCGCACGTTGGGACGACGTGGACGTGCTGCTCATCACCAATGCTTCGCCGCCGGAGCACCGGCAGCTGGCGCAGCGGCTGGCCCACCGAGCCAAAACCGACACGCCATTCAATACCCCTGCCTATACTGCGGCTGACACCGACCCCGACGTCCGGATCTTCGTCGCACGGCGCGCGGGGCGGGGCATCGGGCTAGCCGTGCTGCGGCCACGGCCCCGCTGGGGATGGTGGTCGTGGGATGACTGGGACGAGGAGCGGCGCCCCTCCACCGGAGTCGCACCGCTTACCTCCTGGACCGTGGAAATCATCTGGACCCTGGGCCAAGCCCAGCAAAAGGGTCTGGCCCATCGGCTACTGGAACAGGCCTCCAAGGTCGTGGACCAGCCAATCGCCTCATTCGGCTGGCGCCGTCCCTTCACGCCATCGGGGGAGGCCTTCGTGCGGCGACTCTGCCCGGAAGGGTTCTGGGTGCCGGATTAGCCGTCAGCCCGTCAGCCGTTAGCCATCAGCCATCAGCCATCAGCCATCAGCCATCAGCTGTTAGCTGTTAGCTTCGGACCCGTCTCCCGTCTCCCGTCTCCCGTCTCCCGTCTCCCGTCTCCCGTCTCCCGTCTCCCGTCTC
>DATIOP010000035.1:0-4934 GCA_035472975.1 Gemmatimonadales bacterium | reverse complement strand
CAACTGGGTTGAGCCGATCTCGGTCCCGTTCAAGAATTATCGGGTGTGGGAACTCCCGCCCAACAACCAGGGTGTCGCGGTGCTGGAGATGTTGCGGATTCTCGAGCCTTACGACCTCGCCGCGTTAGGACACAATTCGGCACCGTATCTCCACCGGCTGATCGAGGCCAAGAAGCTCGCCTTCGCGGATCTTGATCGGTACGTGGGGGATCCCACGGCCATGAAGACCCCGGTTTCCTTGCTCTACTCCGACAAGTTCATCGCTCAACGGCGGTCCCAGCTGAATCTGAAGCGCGCGGTCGAACGCCCGGAGCCGGGCGCAGCCATGACGCACAGCGAGACCATTTACCTCACCGTGGCCGATGCGCAGGGGAACATGGTCTCCTTTATCAACAGCCTCTTCGACGCCTTCGGCTCCGGCGTTGTGGTGCCGGGCACCGGGTTCGCCCTCCAGAACCGGGGATCGGGTTTCACCATCGAACCAGGACTTCCCAACACAGTGGGCCCCAAGAAACTGCCTTTTCACACTTTGATTCCCGGCTTCGTGACACGCTCTACCCCACAGGGCGAGGAGGCCTGGATGAGTTTTGGGGTGATGGGTGGATCGATGCAGCCGCAGGGACACGTGCAGGTGTTGCTCAATCTCCTGGTCTTCGGCATGAACGTGCAGGACGCGATTGACGCACCGCGTTTCCGGCATTTGAGCGGGCTCAAGGTAGCGATCGAAACTCCACTCGCCGATCAGGTGCGCGCGAAGCTCCAGGCGATGGGGCACCAGGTGGTCAACCTGGCACCGGGATCAGCCGGCGGGGCACAGATCATCATCCGATTGGATAAGGGATGGGAGGCAGGATCAGACCACAGAAAAGATGGACAAGCAGCGGGGTATTAATACGATTCGAATGACATATTAATACAATCTGTGTGATACAGATCGCCGCGCGCGCGATCGAATCGTCGTAAGCTCTCGGAGCTTCATTAGACGGGGCGCTGCCACCCCCCTCGGCAGCATTCAAGAATCAACAACGGTGCTTCGCAGTGAGCCGCTCTGCGGGGATAATCCCGCAGCATTGCCGCATCCACTGCTAGTGCCGGTCAATTCCTCAGCGGAGAAAATCTGGATTGAGGAGCGGGGAGCGGGTGCGCCTGCAAGCGACCCCCCGGCTCCTAACGTTCGCCTGTCCCATGGTCCAGACCATGGGGCGAGATCGACGCCTTTCATGGGGAGGGTATTTATGCGTCGATACACCGCGGCCGCGTTTGCGCTGGCCGCAAGCATTTTGATTTTGGCGTGTCAGGACGAGAACAGTCCCACTCAACCGGCCGCCGATGCAGGGCACGGCGTGTCGAATGGAAAACCCGCACCTGGCGATCCGCTTCCATTCCTGTCTCCGGCACAGCTCGCGCTGTTCAACCAGGGGATGGCGGTGTTCGCGACCGAGTTCACCCCGGCCACCGGTCTGGGGCCGCTCTTCAATTCAACCTCCTGCGCCCAATGCCACAACGACCCGGTACTCGGCGGGTACGGCGATTCGGCCGAAGTTCACATGACCACCTATACCCACGGTCAGCGAACCTGCAACATGCTCGACACACTCGGTGGGCCCGTGGTGCAGCAGCACGCGACTCCGGAACTCCAGGCTGCAATGGGCATTGTGAAAGAGCCCAATCCGCCGGGGGGAACCGGCACTGGGATGCGGACAACGCCCATCATCTTTGGGCTGGGCCTGCTCGATGCCGTCAGCGATCAGACCATCATCGCGCTGTCACGCATACCTCACCCCGAGGGAGTTCACGGCCATCCGGCAATCCTGCCGAATGGCCGAGTCGGGCGCTTCGGGCGCAAGGCGACCGTGGCTTCCCTCGACGATTTCAACGCGGGGGCATTCTTCAATGAAATGGGAGTAACCAGTCCATTGAACCCGACGGAGGGGTCCGTCGCGGGGACGCCACTCCCCACGGGGGTGGATCTGGCGCCAGATCCCGAACTAGATGAGACGTCACTCAAGGCCGCGAGTTCGTTCGTGAAGTTCCTGGCACCACCCTCGCCGCTTCCGGAAACTCCGGAGACCCAACGCGGCAAGGTACTCTTCAGTCAGGTGAAGTGCACCAGCTGCCATGTGCCGGTAATACAGACCGGACCCAGCCCGATCGCTGCCCTACGCTTTCGCAAGGTCAATGCGTACTCCGATCTACTGCTGCATAACCTCGGAGAGACCAACATGGATGGCTGTAACGGAGTCGCGGCGCCTGCGGAATTCCGCACCCAGCCTCTATTCGGCATGCAGTTTCTCGACATGTTCATGCACGACGGCCTCTCGGAGACGGTGGACGAGGCAGTGCACCGTCACGGCGGAGAGGCGAGGGCGGCCCGCACCCTGTTTGACCAGCTCAGTCCGACTGACCGCGCTGCGCTGGTGGACTTCGTGATGCATCTGTAATTGGATTCAAGGTCCGGTGCCACGAGCCTTTGGCACCGGACCGGTTGTTCTCACGCTGCCACGAAGTGGGCGCCGCAGCGATTGCACATGAACGACTGCTCCCACTTCTGCATCAGGCCGGGCAGTACCTCGTTGTTGAACTGCCTTCCCGACATTGCAAACCGCACCGACAAGATCGTCAGGCCCAGCCCCACGAGGGTGCCCAGACCGGGATGGGCGATGCTGGCCAGGGCGTAAAACCCGCAGAAGAACGCCGCGGTGCTCCAGAGGATCCAGTGCTTCTTGCCGGGGGGAGCCGCCTGTCTGGAAAGCGCGGTCTGTTGCCGCCCCGTGGTACTCGTGCTGGTGCTGCCGAAGGCCATCCCTCCACCCGATCCAAAGGCCGCGCCGGTGCCCTGACTCACCGTGTTGATGATGGACAAGCCCTCGTTGTAGATGAGCGAGAGTTTCCGAACCTCGGTCGAGGTGCATTTCGGGCAGGCGAGATCCATGGGTGCCTCCGGTGGCAGTTGGGACCCGCCCGGCTTGCGGAGTTGGGTCCTGGGCCTATGATCCCCCTTGGAGGGGGCCTGGCGGCCCTCCCGGGAGTGCAAGCTCCCCCGCATTGCGCGGAATCCGAGGGAAAACCGTCATGTCGCATCCAGGGCTGCAGAGAGAAACACTGGACGAGATGTTCAGTGTCGCCTACGAGGAGTTGCGCCGTCTGGCCGCGAGCGTACGCAGGGACGACCCTGGCGTGACCCTGAGCCCGACCGCGCTCGTCAACGAAGCCTGGCTCAAGCTGGCCAGCTCGCCCGGAGTTCAGCCCGCTTCCCGTCTTCACTTCAAACGCATTGCGGCCCGCGCCATGCGCCAAGTCCTGATCGAGGCCGCCCGCCGCCGCAAGGCGGACAAACGGGGTGGAGGCGCGCTCGTGGTCACCTTCGATGATGGCCTGCACGACTCCACCACCTGCGATGACGAACTGCTGGCACTGGATGAGGCCCTCGAGCAGTTGGCCCGACTGGAACCCCGCCAGGCGGAAATGGTGGAAACCCGGTTCTTCGGGGGACTGGACGTCAGCGAGACCGCCCAGCTGCTCCAGGTCTCCGAGGCCACGATCCTCCGCGACTGGCGGGCGGCAAGGGCCTGGCTGACCCGTGAACTCCGGAGGACCTCATAGATCAGGCGCGGTGGGGACGGGTGCAGGAGCTCTTCCATGCTGCGGCGGAGCTCGACGCAGCCGAGCGGGATGCTTTCCTGAAGCGGGAGTGCGGCGATGATGCAGCGCTCCTGAGCGAGGTGCGTGCCCTCCTCGAGGAGGACGCTCGCGGTGGTTCGCTGCTCGATCGAGATCTGAGCCGAGTCGCGCGCCAGATGCTGGACGATTCGTCGGTGCTTCCCACCCAGCGGTTCGGCCCTTACCGGGTTCTTCAAATGCTGGGCGAGGGAGGGATGGGAGTCGTCTACCTCGCGGAACGGGAGGATCTGGGTACCCTGGCCGCGGTGAAGCTGCTGCGTGATGCCTGGCTCTCCCCGGCCCGTCGCGAGCGGTTCGCCAGCGAGCAGCGTACCCTGGCTCACCTGAATCACCCGTCCATCGCCCGCCTGTACGACGCCGATACACTCGCGGACGGAACGCCATGGTTCGTCATGGAGTACGTCGAGGGTGTCCCGCTCACCCATTATTGTGCCGCGCACGGATCGAGCATCGGAGAGAGGCTCGAGTTGTTCCGCGCCGTGTGCGAGGCGGTCCAGCACGCCCACCGCCATCTGGTAGTACATCGCGATCTCAAGCCCTCCAACATCCTCGTTACCACCGACCGCACGGTGAAGCTGCTCGACTTCGGCATCGCCAAGCAGCTGGAAGGCCTCGAAGCACCGATCGAGCAGACCCGGACCGGCCTTCGGCTCATGACGCCCGCCTACGCCGCTCCGGAACAGATCCGGGCCGGGCGGATCGGCATCCACACCGATGTCTACAGCCTGGGCGTGGTGTTGTACGAGTTGCTTGTGGGGCGACTGCCGTTCGATCTGACCGACAAGACTCCCGGTGAAATCGAAGCGATCGTCACCGAACGGGAGCCGGAGAGGCCATCGGTTGCCGCTCGGCGGATGGCCGACCTTGGGGGAAAGGCTCCCGCTTGGCCGGGTAGCAAGTCCGCTGCTGCCGATCTCGATGTGCTCTGCCTCACCGGGATGCACAAGGATCCTCAGCGCCGGTATCGCACGGTCGAGGCGTTGATCCGTGATATCGATCACTACCGTCGTGCTGAGCCGCTCGAGGCGCGAGCGGACACGCTGGGATACCGGGTCGGGAAGTTCATGAGACGGAACTGGCGCGCGGTCGCGGCTACGAGCGTGGCGTTCGCCGCCGTTTTCGCGCTGGTGATCTTCTACACCGTCCGGTTGACCAGGGCACGCAACACCGCCGTCGCCGAAGCGGCCCGAACCCAGCGGATTCAGGGCTTCATGATGAAGCTCTTCGAAGGGGGCGATGAAGAAGTCGGTCCC
>DATIOP010000034.1:0-2846 GCA_035472975.1 Gemmatimonadales bacterium | reverse complement strand
CCGCTTCAAATGCGGCTCGGCCAGGAGCGAGAGGCTGCTCTCGGCGATGTGCCGGATCCGCTTGTGCGGGTCGGCCTCCTCGACCGCCTCCATGTAATCCTCGAAGCGGACCCCGAAGTTGGGATCGTGCCAGCCGAGGATCGGCCTCTTGATCTTGGTCTGCAGAAACTTGAGATCATCCCGGAGCTGCTGGAAGCTGAGCGGCTGGTAGTCCACCGTCGCGTCGATACAGAAGCTGCAGGTGTAGGGACAGCCGAGGCTCCCGATCATCGGGACGAACTTGATGGTGGGCGCCTTCTTGAGCGTCGACTCGATGAAGGGCCAGCGCTCTTCCACGCTGGGCAGCTCGAGCGGCTGGGTCGGCGCCGAGATCTGCCGGCCCATCGGGCGCCAGGCTGCGCACTCGCTCAATACCTCTAGCACCACTTTCTTGTCGGTGAAGCCGAGCACGTAGTCGAAATACTTGGCCGCGTCTTCCGGATAGCAGCGCGCGTGAGGACCGCCGATGACGGTGACGGCGCCCCGCTGCCGGAACATATTGCTCAGGGCGTAGGAGAGCTGAGCCGACTGGGTGAAGGTACCAATGAAAATCAGGTCGAGATCCTTGGGGAGCTCGACCATCAGATCTTCCAACCCAGTGTAAACGCAGAAGGAGACGTCGTGGCCCATCTGGCTGCACCAGACCCCGATGATCTGAGGCATGATACTGGCCAGGTTCGCGTTCATTACACGCCCATACAACGACGGATTTGGGCTCTTGGTGACGAGGTCAAGCACACCGATGCGGAGTTTCCGCATTCACATTCCTCAAACAACGGGGATGCCAGGCAGGTCTGCACCCGGCGAAAACGACCGCGCCCAGGGGGGGGAATCAGACGGGCAAAAGGCAGGATCGCCCTTAAGATCCCCTGTCTGCACCCTCTTTGCAAGGATGCAGTTTTCCCGCGCCCGCGTTCCGGCTCCGGAACCACTACTCGAACAGAGGCGTTAACCAGTCGATGATCAGCCTGCCGCTCGCCGTCTGGATCGTGCGCCTGATACTGCTCTATCTCTTGATCGGGCTGTGCTTTGCCGTGGCCTTCGCCGCGCGCGGAGCGGGACGACTCGATCCGGTTGCACGCCACGGCACCATCGGATTTCGACTGCTTGTAATCCCCGGGGCAATGACACTCTGGCCCTATCTGGCCTGGCGTGTCGCAAAGGGCGTTCCGTCCCGGGAGCGAAACGCCCATAGGGACCTCGCCCGATGATTCGGAGGCTCCGCGGCCGCCATCGGGCGATGATTGTCCTCCTCACGCCGATTCTTCCCGTGATTCTGCTTGTGGCACTGGTGGGACGGTCTCCGGTTCCTTCGACCAGCTTGCCTCGCGAGCTGGGCGATCCGCGAGACCCGAGCCTAATTCCGGTCGGTTCGGAGTGGACGCTGCTCCAATCGCCAAGGATTCAGGCCCGGTTTCTCGCTCGACAGGGAGACTCGACACCATCGGCCATGGTACTGGATCAGGTCCAGCAGCCCACACCGCCTGATCTCCTGCTCTACTGGGCCGAGACTGCGGGAGACTCGACGACGTTGCCGACCGACGCCGTGCTGCTTGGTCCACTCGAGGCTGGGAAACAATTGAAGCTTCCCGCTTCAACCCGAGGCTACCTGATCCTTTACAGCCTGGCCCACCGCGAGCGAGTCGGATTCGCCGAGCTGCCCACGGTCCGGAGCGGGCCATGAGCAACTTCTACCAGGCGGTGAACTGGAACCGACAGAAGCGGATCTACGATATCACGCTGGCGACGGGTGTCGTTTTGTATCTCGCGCTTTTCATGGCGACCACCTTCGCACTGGATCCCAACGCCACCGCCGAGACGACACTGATCCGCGCACTGGGGACCTGCGCGCTGCTGTTGCTGCATTTGATCCTCTGCATCGGTCCGCTCTGCCGGCTGAATCCCAAATTCCTCCCCCTGCTCTACAACCGGCGTCACCTGGGCGTGACGATGTTCATCCTGGCGCTGGCTCACGCGACGTTCGCGACGATTCAGTTTCATGCCCTGGGCGACGTGAATCCGCTGGTGAGCATCCTGATCGGCTCGGCGGATGCGCGTCGGGTTAGCCAGTTCCCCTTCGAGCTGGCCGGTGTTGCCGCACTCGGCATTCTCTTTCTCATGGCGGCGACCAGCCACGATTTCTGGCTGGCGAATCTCACGGCGCCGGTGTGGAAGGCGCTGCACATGCTGGTGTATGTCGCCTACGGACTGCTCATTGTGCACGTGGGTTTTGGCGCGCTGCAATCGGAGACCGATCCACTGCTGGCAATCCTGCTGGGACTTGGGCTTGTGCTCGTGCTTGGCCTCCACCTGGCCGCGGCGTTCAAGGAAAAGCGACTGGATGGCGAGCAGCGCCCGACCGGCGGTGATGGTTATGTCGACGTCTGCGCGGTGAACGACATCCGGGACGGTCGGGCGAAGATCGGCTTGGTGAGCGGAGAGCGGATCGCGGTGTTCCGCTACGACGGCAAGATTTCCTGCGTCTCCAACGTCTGCCAGCACCAGAACGGCCCACTCGGCGAAGGCAGGATCGTGGATGGATGCATCACCTGTCCCTGGCACGGTTACCAGTACCAGCCCGACACCGGTGCGTCGCCGCCGCCATTCACCGAGAAGATTCCGACGTTCAATGTGCGGGTGCGAGAGGGGCGGGTGTTTGTGGATCCGAGGCCGAATGCGCCGGGGGTGCGGGTTGAGCCTGCTGTGATTGCAGATTGAAGATGTCAGATTGAAGATTGGTAATTGGTAATTGGTAATTGGTGACAGCTAACAGCTAACAGCTAACAGCTAACGGCTGACGGCTGACG
>DATIOP010000033.1:0-2270 GCA_035472975.1 Gemmatimonadales bacterium | reverse complement strand
CGGTGACGGTTCACATGGAAGTGCCCGCCCAAGAAATCTGGGCGTTGGTCGCAGACGTCCGGAATACCGGACGATTCTCGCCGGAGACGTTTGACGCCGAATGGCTCGACGGAGTTACCGAACCCGCTGTGGGTGCTCGGTTCCGCGGTCATGTCAAGCGAAACGAAATCGGCCCGGTCTACTGGACGACCTGCCAAGTGACTGCGTGCGAACCAGGTCGCGAGTTCGGTTTCGCGGTTCTGCTAGGCAGCCGAGCGGTCAACAATTGGCACTACAGGTTCACCCCCAATGGCGGTGGAACTGACGTGACCGAGTCGTTCCAGATCCCCGTTCCCGCCCTTCTGCGGGCCACGTCGCTCTTGGGGTTTCTGCGGAAGCGGCGGAACATGCGCGATATGCGCACGACACTCGAGCGCATCAAAGATGTTGTCGAGGCTTGACTCCGGATCCGATCAGCGGAATCCCCTCAAAGAGTTTCGGCGGTCGGCCGGAATAATCCTTGAAATCCCTGCTGCCCGGAGTTAGTAGTCCGAACAGGAGCCTCACCGAAGGTGCGGTTTCGGGCTGACCCCAGAGAGAGATGGCGCCGGCCGTACGAGGCGTGACCGGCCACTTGCCGAGCCGATTCGCCTCGCTGGTTTTCAGGGCGTGGCTACCCTCGGCGGCCTCGAGTCCGCAAACGCTCAGGTAGGGTCGTTCGGGACGGAGGTCGTGGGTCCGATTCCCGCCACCCCGACAGCAGCACGTCGGTCAAAGTGTTACCTCGAAGAGCGCTGCGCGCCGAAATCGAGCAGGGGCTCATCCAGCGCTTACGGTGATGGCTCGGGCTCGTCGGGCCCTGTTGATGAGCCCCTGGAACCTGCCGATCACGTCCAAGTAGTGGGTCGGGGCGAGCCGAGTGAGGATGTCGAAGACGTGCGCGTCCGACCCCACGAGAATACGGGCCTTGCCCGCCTCCACACCGCGGTGGATGATCTCCGCGGCCTTGTCGGGGTGCGTCATCGTGACCGCCGCGAACTCCTCGACCATCTGCTCGCGCGTAGGGCCACGTCCTTCGGGGTCTTTCTGAAAGCGTGCGTTTCGCACGATGTTCGTGTTGATCCCGCCAGGATGGACATTGATCGCGGTCACCCCGGTGCCACGCAGCTCCTGGCGCAGTGAATCAGTGAAGCCGCGCACCGCGAACTTCGCTGCGCAATAGGCACTTTGGTTCGGTACCCCGCCCAGGCCGAAGACGCTCGAGGTGTTGACGATCGCTCCCTCGTTCTGCTCGACGAGCATCGGGAGAAACGCCCGGGTTCCGTTGACCACACCGTGAAAGTTGATGTTCCACGACCATTGATCATCATCCGGATCGCCATCGAGCACAGTGGACGCCAGGGCGACACCGGCATTGTTGAACACGGCGCCCACCACGGTGGGCGTCCAGTCCCGCACCTCGTCAGCGAAGGATAGCTGCGCCGCCGCATCACAGACGTCGAGGACCCGCGACAACACCGGCCCCGTGATGCTCGCCTCGGTCTCCTTCAACCCCCGCTCATCGATGTCGGTGATCGCCACCGGGCTGCCGTAAGCGGAGAGCCGTTGGGCCAGACTGCGGCCCATACCCGACGCGGCGCCGCTGATCACCGCAGTGCGGCCGCTGATAGTCCGTCTTGACTTGGGCAACGTTGCTCCTCGGATTCCTCTGCATTCGGTCGAGCCTGTGGTCAACCAGGTCAAGCAGCCGCGGGCACGTCAAGCGCGGCGCATCGCTAGTGTAGCTTTGCTACAGCGTAATGACTGGTCACAGACAATTCAACAAGTGATTTAATTTGCTGAAATTGCCAGGGCGCGTTCGCCGCCCTTGATGTCGGGCTATCGGGTTTGTGGCGTCGGGGCACTTAGCGAACTCGACAGCGCCGACTGCCGGGGGGCGATCAGGAGGAGGTAGGACGCTCGCCGAATCGCCGATCGCTCGTGAACGGCTCGTCGAAGGGCATTATGGAGCTGACCACCGATCCGCAGGCGCTCATCGCAGAGTGCGTTCCGAAGCAGTTTTGGGGCCCGCGGTCTGGGGAATCACTTCCGCGTGACTTTGCCGTCGACCTCCGTCGAACCCAAGCTCCCCAGCGCCATCGGTCCGCTTTCGTCCACGGTTATCGACACCCTTCAGCACAGTAGGGCGGCGCTGCATGCCCGGCCGATCGACGTTCCACTCTGCGAAGCCGACCCGTACGGCCTCGATCTGCAGTTGGCCCTCTACGTCTGCTACAACCGCACTACCGGGG
>DATIOP010000032.1:0-4257 GCA_035472975.1 Gemmatimonadales bacterium | reverse complement strand
CTGCCCACCGGGATCTGGATGGCGATGCCTTGCAGCGTGACCACATCCGGGGCGTTGGGATTGGAGATGATCACTTGTAGGCTGATTGTGTTGGGATTGGCCCCACCAACCGAAGCGGGCACGGGTGGAGTGGATCCTGTCGTCTCTGGGGGTGAGGTGGGTGGTCAGCGACAGCCCTCGGGTGGATGGTTTGGCGTCGGTTCGCAGCTTGGAGCACGTGGTGCGTGTCGACGCGGGCGACGGGGAGCGGGAGGAGAACCCGGAGGTGGGCTGCACGGCGGCGGATGTGGCCTACGTGATTTTCACTTCGGGCTCGACGGGCCGGCCGAAGGGCGTGGTGGTTCGTCACGGTGCGGTGGTCAATCTGCTGGGCTGGGTGGCGCGTCGCTTCGGCATCGGAGCCGGCGACCGCGGATTGTTCATCACGTCGTTGAGCTTCGATCTTTCGGTGTACGACATTTTTGGCCTGCTGTCGTCGGGCGGCACGGTGCGGGTGGCGGGTGAAGAGGCGGTGCGCGATCCGGAGCGTCTGCTGGCGTTGCTGGACGGCGAAGCGATCACGTTTTGGGATTCGGCGCCGGCGGCGCTGCAGCAGTTGGTGCCGTTTTTCACTCTTCGCGGCGCGTCGTCGAGCGCGCGATTGCGTCTGGTGTTTCTGAGCGGCGACTGGATACCGGTGGGTCTGCCGGAGGAGATTCGGAGCCGTTACCCGGGGTCTCAGGTGGTGAGCTTTGGCGGCGCGACGGAAGCGGCGGTGTGGTCGAACGTCTATCCGATCGGTGAAGTGCAGCGGGAGTGGCGCAGCATTCCCTACGGTCGTCCGATCGGCAATGCTCGGTATCTGATTTTGGATGAAGAGAGTGAGTTGTGCGCGATCGGAGTGCCTGGGGACCTGTACATCGGCGGTGAGTGCCTGGCCTCGGGTTACGCGGGTGAGGCGGGCCTGACGGCGGAGCGATTCGTGCCGTCGGGATTCGGCGGCGAGCCGGGAGAGCGGCTGTACCGGACCGGGGACCGGTCGCGTTTCTGGCGGGACGGAACCATGGAGTTCCTGGGTCGTCGGGACCAGCAGGTGAAGGTGAGGGGTTTCCGGGTGGAGCTGGGAGAGATCGAGTCGTCGCTGGGCGATCACCCGGCGGTGTCGGAGGCGGTGGTTTCGGCCTGGCAGGACAGCTCGGGTCACAAGCGGCTGGTGGCCTACGTGGTGGGGCGCGAGGGGGTCGGTGTGGAGAGCGCCGAGCTGCGGCGGTACCTGTCGGAGCGTCTGCCGTCCTACATGGTGCCTTCGGTGTACGTGGCCTTGGAGTCGCTGCCGGTGACGGCCAACGGCAAGCTGGACCGCCGGTCGCTACCGTCGCCGGAGGAGACGCGGGAGGACTCGCGCTCCTACACCGCGCCGCGCAACCCGGTGGAGGAGCTGCTGGCCGACATCTGGGCCGAGGTGCTGCGGCTCGACCGCGTTGGCATTCACGATAACTTCTTCGAAATCGGCGGAGATTCGATTCTCAGTATTCAGATTGTCTCGCGGGCGCGGCAGAAGGGCGTCCTGCTGATGCCGCGGCAGGTCTTCGAGCACCAGAGCATCGCCGAGCTGGCGGCCGTGGCGGGCACTGGCGAGCAAGTCGAGTCCGAGCAGGGCCTGGTTCAGGGCCAGGTTCCTCTCACGCCGATTCAGCGCTGGTTCCTCGAAGACTCTCCGGTCGACCCCCACCACTTCAATCAGGCGGTGCTGCTGGAAGTGCGGAGATTCCTCGCTCCGGCGGTCTTGCAAAAGGCTGTGGCGCGCCTCCTCAGGGCCCATGACGCCCTGCGGCTGCGTTTCTCTTTGGAGAATGGCGAGTGGCGGCAGGAAATTACGGCGGAGCTCGATCCGGTGCCCTACACCCTGATCGATCTTGCCTTGCTGCCGGACGACAGGCAAGGACGGCAGATCGAAAGCCTGGCGGCAGCCCTCCAGGGCTCCTTCGACCTCGGACGCGGACCTCTCTTGCGCGTCGTGCAGATCGATCTCGGGAGCGGCCGGCCAGGCCGCCTGGTGTTGGTAATACACCATCTGGCGGTGGACGGTGTTTCCTGGCGGGTGATTCTGGGCGACCTGGAGCGCCTCTGCCTGGCAAACGAGGATGAGAAAATCGAGCTACCGCCAAAGAGTACGTCGTTCAAACGCTGGGCGGAGCTCCTGGTCGAATATTCAGGGTCCCCGGCACTCGCCGAGGAGGCCGAATTCTGGCTGACTGATGCACGCCGGAGGGTGGGCCGGTTGCCGGTCGACCACCGAAACGGCGAGAATCTGGCCGGGTCGACTCAAGGGAGCCGGGTGGCGCTTGACCTCGAGGATACTCGAGCGCTGCTGCAAGAGGTTCCCGCGGTCTACCACACCGAGATCACGCACGTCCTGCTCACCGCGCTGGTCGAGGCGATCGCAAAGTTGACCGGATCGCGGCTCCTTCTCGTCGATCTCGAAGGGCATGGGCGGACCGACCTCTTCCCGGACGTGGATCTGTCGCGGACGGTGGGTTGGTTCACATCGATCTATCCCGTTCTGCTGGATCTCGATGGGATTGCCGGGGCCGGGAAGGCTTTGACGGCGGTCAAGGAGCAGCTTCGGAAGGTGCCTCACGACGGTTTCGGCTACGGCGTGCTCCGCTACCATCAGGGCTGGCCCGACATCGCCCGCCGCTTGCGCGAGCTCCCAGATGCCGAGGTGAGCTTCAACTATCTCGGACAGTTGGACACGGCACTGGACAAGGCGTCGCCGTTCGGCCCTGGGGCCGAATCGGCCGGACCTGCGCAGAGCCCGCGGCAGCTCCAGAAGCACCTGCTGCAGGTGACCTGCAGGATTGCCGGCGGTCGACTCTGGGCCACTTTTGGCTACAGCCCCAACCTCTTTGAGCCTTCTACCGTCGAGGGTCTCGCCGAGGATTTTCTCGCCGAGCTGAGATCGCTGATTCGACACTGCCAATCGCCCGAAGCCGGAGGCTATACGCCGTCGGACTTCCCAGATGTCAATCTGGACCAGAGGAAGCTCGACAAGCTGTTCGACGAGCTGGACCTTGGCTGACAATACGTTGAGGAGTCAAGATTTTGGGCAAAGCGTCCGTTGAAGCGATTTTTCCCCTCTCTCCTGCTCAGGAAGGGATGCTGTTGCAGTCCTTGATGGCGCCGGAGTCGGGCATTCATATCGAGCAATTGATTTGCGATATTCAAGGCCAGCTGGACTTGTCGGTGTTTCAGCAGGCGTGGCAGAGAGCGATGGAGCGCCACGCCATTCTGCGCACCGGCTTCGCGTGGAAGAGCCAGGAGGAACCGCTGCAGGTCGTGTTACGCGAAGTCGAGATGCCCCTCGAGATGCAAGATCTGCGCGGCATTCCAGAGCCTGAGCAGAGAAAGCAGATCGACGCGAGCGTGACGGCCGAGCGTCGCCAGGGTTTCAACATGACCAAGCCGCCGCTCATGCGGGTCGTGCTTTTCCGCACCGGGGACGACGACCATCAACTGCTCTGGACTCACCATCACATTTTAATGGACGGCTGGTGCCGCCCCCTTCTGCTCCAGGAGATTTTTGCCCGTTACCGTGCGCTGGTGGAGGGCAGGGAGCTCCAACTCTCGCCGGTGCGCTCTTATCGAGAGTACATCGCGTGGTTGCAGGACCAGGATCTCCGCGCAGCGGAGGCTTTCTGGCGCCAGATGCTGGCGGGAGTCGCGGCACCTACTCCGCTGGGCCGCGAGCTGGGGGAGGGTTTTGGAGAGGGTCACGAGTACGCGCAGGAGAAGCTGTCCCTCTCGACGTTGGAGACCCAGTCGTTGAGCCGGTTGGCCCGCGACCAGCGCGTTACGCTGAACACCCTGGTCCAGGCCGCGTGGGCATTGCTTCTGGCGCGATACAGCGGACACCGGAATGTCGTGTTCGGCGCCACGGTCGCCGGTCGTCCCGCGGAGCTTTCGGGGATCGAGCTCACGATCGGTCTGTTCATCAATACCCTGCCTCTGCGCTTCGAGGTCGCTCCCGAGAAGCCGCTCGATTCCTGGCTGCAGGAGATCCAGACCCTCAACGTTGATTTGCGCCAATTTGAGCACACTCCCGCCGGAAAGGTTCGCCAGTGGTGCGAGGTTCCAGCCGCTCTGCCGCTTTTCGAAAGCCTCCTGGTTTTCGAGAACTACTCGAAACCGCCGGCGGAAGCCTCAGGGTCCGGCAAGAGCGTCATCGACGTGAAGGTGGGCGATTTTACCGCCCACGGGGCTCAGACCTCGTTTCCC
>DATIOP010000031.1:0-4579 GCA_035472975.1 Gemmatimonadales bacterium | reverse complement strand
TGCCGGGCACCGGGGCGTAGTCCTGGTCCGCCGGATCGATCGCCACGGCCGTAACCCGCGGTGGTGAACCCGGCAGCGGGCCAGTCTCCGGCTGCCCCTGTCCCAGGTTACACCAGTCGGCGTTATTGGGCCGATAGCCGTGCTTTGCCGCCTCGGCCATGACGAAGATGACGCCGGTGAACGGCACGGGGCGGAAGCCGGGAATTGAGGGAGTGTGCATGGTGGCGGGAATCTAACAATGGCGGAATGGTGAATGGTCGAAGGTCGAATGGTCGATTGGCGGAATGGTGGGTCTGGCGGCCCAATTACCAATTCTCAATTACCAATTACCAATTGCCGATGGCCCTTAACGGCTGACGGCATCCGTCTGACAGTCGGTCGCTGATGGCGCCCCCTGGCCCCTCCGGATTAGTCATTCACCATTCCGCCATTCACCATTCCGCCATTCTGGTTCCGGCTATATTCTCTCACCCTTAACCCCCAACCTCCGGACCACCCAGCACGTGACGCCGATCCTCCCCAAGGGACACCAGCTCAGCCTGCCTCTGGACCAATTGATTCTCGATCAGGCGCCGAGCGCCGAGGCGATCGAGATGGATGTGCTGTTCGTCGGAGCGGGGCCCGCGGGTCTGGCCGGCGCGATCGAGCTGGCTCGGCTCGCCAGGAAGGACCAGGAGCAGGGTGGGGGACTTCCCGACCTCAACATTGGTGTGCTCGAAAAGGCTGGTGCCCTGGGCGAGCACAGTTTGTCTGGTGCGGTAGTCAACCCGCGTGCCTTCCGCGAGCTGTTCCCGGAGCTATCCGACAGCGATTTCCCATTCAAGGATTCGGTGAATCGGGAATCGGTTCTCCTGCTCACCGCAGGGAAGGCTGTCCGGATCCCGACGCCACCCACGATGTACAATCACGGGTTCTACACGGCGTCCCTATGTGAAATTGTCCGCTGGCTCGGGACGAAGGCCGAAGAATTGGGGGTGAATGTCTTCACCGGCTTCCCCGCCGGCGCCCTCCTGGTCGATGAGCGGACGGTCAAAGGGGTGCGCACCACGCCCTCCGGTCTCGACCGTAACGGCGAGCCGGGAAGTTCTTATCAGGAACCCACCGACCTTTCGGCGAAAATCACGGTGCTCTCGGAGGGTACTCGGGGCACGCTCTCCCAGGCTTACCAGCAGTGGCAAGACATTCAATCGCTCAACCCCCAGATCTTCGCGCTCGGAGTGAAAGAACTCTGGGAGACCAAGCGCCCGCTCGACCGCGTCATCCACACTCTCGGTTGGCCGCTTCCAACCGATGCGTTCGGCGGCAGCTTCATGTATCCGATGGGGCCGGGGATGATCGTGGTGGGCATGGTCGTCGGGCTCGACTATCACCAGGCGGACCTCGACATCCACGTTCTGGTGCAGCGGCTCAAGCTGCATCCTCACTTCAGGCCCTACTTCGAAGGTGGGCAACTGGTGGAATGGGGAGCGAAGACGATTCCCGAGGGGGGATACTACTCGCTCCCGGAACGGCGATCGGGTAACGGAGTGCTGATCGTAGGAGATGCGGCGGGATTCGTAGATGTGCCGTCGCTCAAGGGCATTCACTACGCCATGCAGTCCGGGATGTATGCCGCTCGAGCCGCATTCGCGGCCCTCAAGTCGGGCGACACCTCGGCAGCGGCGCTTTCGGCCTACGACCGCACCGTGGACGGCAGCTTCATCGCCGGGGACCTCCACCGCACCCGCAACATGAGGCTGGCCTTCAAGGATGGGTTCTACCTGGGCGGGGTCAAGGCGGGATTGATGACCCTGACCGGCGGCAAGCTGCCTGGCGCCCGGATCTCGATGCCTGAAGACGCTGAACAGGAGCGTGAGCCGGCGAGCAGTCGGACCGCCGAACCGCCGAACCGCCGGACCGCCGAGACACCCTTCATTCCCGACAATACCATCACCTTCAGCAAGGTCGACGCGGTCTTCAAATCGGGAAACGCGACCCGCGATACCATCCCCTCGCATCTGCTCGTGGGTCCCGACATCGGCCCCGATGTGGCGGACTTCTACTCCCACGTATGTCCCGCAGGTGTCTACGAGCGGTCGGGAGACGAGCTGCGCATCAACGCGCCGAACTGCGTAGACTGCAAAGCCACTGACGTGCTCGGCCCCCGCTGGACCCCGCGCGAGGGGGGGAGTGGGCCCAAGTACCGGGGGATGTAGTGGGAGACAAAAAGCCGTCAGCCGTCCGCTTGCGGCGCAAAGCCAGGGCTTATGAGTTAAGATCCAAGGCGAATATCTGATGGCTGACGGCTAACGGCTGACGGCTAATGACCAACACCACGTGACAACCCCTTACCGCCACACGAGACGGACCTCGCGTGCGATGGCCATTCCCGGGCCAGGGGCGCCGCCTCCGCCCGAACCGGGGATCCTCAAGCGACTTCTCTCCCCACCCGATCCGCTCCAGGTAGACGCCGGCGCGCAAGGCGAGCTTCTCGTCGCCCGGGTGCGTCTGGTGTTGATCCTGCTGCTCCTTCCGATTCCGCTCAGCAGCATCCTGTTCGGCAACAACGTCGCCGAATCCGCGGTCGGGATCACGACCAATCTTTCGGCTCTCCTCTTCGCGGGAATCCTGTACCACGTGCTGGGGCGCGGCTTCTACCGGCCCTGGCTGGGCTTTGCCAGCAGCCTGATGGACGTAACGTTCGTCAGCTGTGCGCTGGGGGTTTTTCTCCTGCTCGGAGAGCCGCACACCACCGTCAACAGCCGCCCCACCTTCGAGGTGTATTTCCTCGCCATCGGTGCAACCAGTCTCCGTTACGACTCGCGAGTCTCGCTCGCCGCGGGACTCCTGGCGATCGTCGAGTACACCGCATTGGTCATGGTCGCCACGTCGCTCTGGGACCTCAATGACCCGCGCTACGCGCCGTTCCCCTACGGGCTGTTCGACTGGTCAACCCAGATCTCCCGTCTCATTCTCCTCGGCGTGGCCTCGATTCTCGCCGCCGCGATCGTCCTCCGCTCCCAGAGCCTGCGGAGACTTTCCCGCAGCGACCGTCTCACCGGGCTTCCCAACCGGAGCTATTTCGATGAGCGGGTCATCATCGAGCTGAGCCGGGCTCGCCGCTACGGTCAGGCGCTGACCATGGCGATGATCGACGTGGATTTCTTCAAGCGGTTCAATGACACCTACGGTCACGCCGCGGGGGATGTCGCTCTCCGTATGGTGGCCCGATCGATTCTCGAGTCGATCCGCCAGAGCGATCTCATCGTCCGCTACGGTGGCGAGGAGTTCGTCGCGGTGTTCCCCGGCATGGACCCGGCGGCTGCCTTCGAGCGCGTCGAGGCGATTCGCAACAGAATAGCAGCAGTTCCCATTCTCCTGCCTCGCAGGCTCGAGGCTCTCCACCTCACCATCAGCGCCGGAATCGCGGTGTACGGAGCCGACGGGACCAGCGCGGAAGACCTGCTCGACACGGCCGACAACCGGCTTTTCGCCGCCAAAGAAGCGGGCCGAAACCGGGTTGTCGGACCCCCTCCTGGACTGGTCGCCAGCGCCTGATTTTTCCGCTGTCAAACTTCTCATCTGTATGATTTCTATTGCCTTGTAGGCGGCAGGAGTCCTGCAGATAGTCCACCTACCCAAGGAGGGTGGGGTGGCGAGGGCACGGTTGGGGCGGTGCGGGGTGCGAGGTGCCAATGGCAGGCGCTACGGCACGTTACGGGGCCATGCTGGGGATCGTATCGATCGCGGGCGGGCTCCGGGGAGCCTGCGCCGGCGATAGCGCTTCCTCGTCCGGCCCGGGCCCGACTCCGGCGTTAAGCCACGCTTACGGTCAGTGGACCCCTAGCCACTGGGACACCTGCTCCAAAGAGATCCACGACCGTTATTCGGCGGTGGGTCCCGACGGCAAGCTGTATCCCACCTGGCATCCTCCCATCGATCCCCAAACCGGTTGCCGGTTCGGCCACGAGCACGGCCGCGACCCAAGCGCCAGCAATCTCTACTCGACCACCGGTCCGATCCCCTTCGGCGTCGCCAACGAGGCGCTCGACAGCTGGGATCCGAATGGTCAGCGGCATGAGGACCATGTCGGCCACAAGATCGAGTGGGAGAATGGAGTCCACCTGCAGAAAATCGTGGGCAACGGCCGGGTTGATGTGGGGGTCACCTGTGACTTCCTCACCAAGATCCACCAGGGCACCCACTCGAAGGACGCTTTCACCAACAACCTTCACGAACTGGCATACCACGTCCGTTGCGACGACGGGACCGAGATCCATGCGACCCTGATGGTGGCTTTCGGCGCTCCCGGCGAGTTCGTCCGATCCTGCGACAAGAGCACCCACATCCAGGCCGGCACCGCCACTCCCGCGAATTCTCCGATGGGCAACGGGGTACGGTTCATCCCCGACCGGAGCTGCGTTGACCAGTTCATCCTGGTTCCCCACGGCCAGTTCTCCCAGTTCAGCCAGGGACTATACGAGGACTGGGTCAGCGGCAACTACATCCGCCGCAGGATTAGACCGCGTCCGCAAAGCACACATCATCTCTGGGATCTAAACACCCGACGACTTTTCGATCGCGCATTCGACGTTGGCAA
>DATIOP010000030.1:0-7597 GCA_035472975.1 Gemmatimonadales bacterium | reverse complement strand
TGAGCGAGCGAGCACTCGAGAGTGTGCGCCACTACCTGCGGAATCAGCCGGAGCATCATCCCAGCGACGCCATACCGGACTGGAGAGGTGACACCGCAGCAGAGTACGATGCCGCGAGTCTCGAAGCGATGGCGAGAGAGTTGCGTGAGAATCTATCCGTGGCGCAGCCACGGTCTGCCGAGCCGCGACTTTAGTCGCGAAAGGCAGCGACCCGGGGATGCTGACCCAGAAATCATCGACGCAACACCACTCCCGGCCTGGCTCCCGTCGCCTTCCCTTCCGCAAAGACCGGCACCCCGTTCACCCACACCGTGACAATCCCGGTCGAGAGCTCGTGCGGCTTCTCTGTCGTCGCATTGTCGATCACGGTACTCGGGTCAAACAACACCAGGTCGGCTGCGAGGCCCTTCGCGATACGCCCACGATCGGTGAACCCCATGTGTTCGGCAGCCAGAGCAGTCGCCTTGTGAACCACTTCGGCCAGCGATAGGACGTTTCGCTCCCTCACGTACCGACCGAGGATTCTGGGATAGGTGCCGAAGCCGCGCGGGTGCCCGCCGTCGAGCTCGCCGTCGGTGCAGAAATTGGTATTGGGCCAGCGCATCAGCCGCTCGATGTCGGGCTCGGTCATGCTGGTGCCGATGACACTCTCGTTGACACTGCCGTGCTCCCTCTCCAGCTGGTGAATGCGACGCACCAACTCGATCAGCGCCGTCACCGAATCGACGCCGAGCTCCTTCGCGGCATAGCCTACGGTCCGTCCCTGGAACGCCGGCGTGGGTTCGTAGTGGTCGAGCAGCAGTCCTTCCGGTGTTGACACCTGGGTCACGGCGAATTCGGCGGCCTTGCGATCCTCGTAGTCCCGGTCGGGGAACAGCACGGTCAGAGTGGAGTGCCAGTAGGGATAGGGATAGATGTCGGCGCTGATGTTCACTCCGGATGCGCGCGCGCCGCGTCCATGACCCCTATCAGGCTGTCTGCCTTTCCCCACAGGTCTCGCATCGCGAGCTTGATGTGCGACACCTGCACCGGCATGCCGGTCTCCCGCCCGATCGTGATCAGCTCATCGAGAGCCTTCCAGAAGTATCGGTCCTCGCTCCGCATGTGGCTGATGTACCGGCCTTTGTACTCCGCCGCGACTCGCGCCAGCGCGAGCACTTCTGAAGGAGCCGAATAGATCCCCGGATCGTATTCGAGACCGGTGGAGAGACCGATCGCTCCCGCATTCATTTCCTGCCGGAGAATGTAGGCCATCCGCCCCACCTCCTCCGCGGTCGCCTCGCGCTGGAAATTCGCGCCCATGACGATCTGCCGGATGGTATTGTGGCCGGCGTAGGAGGCGACATTAAGCGCGACCGGATTCTTCCCCAATCCGGCGAAGAAGTCGCGCAGCGGATAGACCTCGCCGCCGTCCTGCCCCACGACAACCGTGGTGATTCCCTGACTTACCGAGCCCAGCGCGTCGGGATGTTCACGCTCCCCTTTGTCGATCTCGGCGAATCCCTCGTCGGCGTGGCTGTGGGTGTCGATGAAGCCGGGAGCCAGCGCGAGTCCATGGCCTTCCACGACCGCTTCTCCGCTGTTCGGCTTGAGGTCACCCACGTCCTGGATCTTGCCGTCTCGGACCCGGACGCTGCCCCGGACCGGCTCCGAACCGGTTCCATCGTAGATCAGCGCGTCTCGAATCAGGAATGCGGCTGGCGATTTCGGCGCGGCCTGGGCCGCAAGGCACAGCGGGAGGAGGCCAGCCACCATGATTCCGCGGCCGGCGGAGCGGAGCAGTTGTGATTTCATGCCTCAACGATACCGAGAAGTTTGACGGGTGCGAAGGGCCGGGTACCTTCCTCGCACCCCCAATCAAACTGGAGAGGTTGATGCGGCACCTTCACCGAATCGCCACGCTGTTTGCCGCACTTTCGATCACACCCGGGCTGGCGTCGGCCCAGACCGTCTTCGTCCATGCCACCCGCATGCTGAATGTGCGGACCGGACAGATCGAAAGCCCCGCCACCGTGGTCATCTCGGGCGACCGGATCCAGGCCGTTCGCGGAGAGGCGCCGGCCGACGCCAAGGTGATCGAGCTGGGAGACGTGACCCTTCTCCCCGGCCTCACCGACATGCACGTCCATCTGACTGGCGATCTCGAAGGAGATTGGGTTCATCGTGACGTTACCGAGACCCCGATGGACGCGGCACTCCGCGGTGTGGTGAATGCGCGGAAGACGCTGCTCGCCGGCTTTACCACGGTCCGGAACGTCGGAGCCCCCGGTGGCTCCGACGTGAGCCTGATGCACGCCATCGACGAGGGATGGGTCATCGGCCCGCGCATCGTCCCCGCTCGCAGCGCCATCGGGATTACCGGTGGTCACTGCGATGTGACCGGTTACGCACCCGGGATCGCGCAGCTGGGGCCAGAGAACGGGGTCGCGGACGGGATAGACGAGGCGCTCAAGGCCGTGCGCTACCAGATCAAGTACGGTGCTAAGGTCATCAAGATCTGCGCGACGGCCGGCGTGCTGTCATTCGAGGGCCCGGTCGGGGCACAGCAGCTCTCCGAGGACGAAATGCGGGCCATCGTGCAGGAGGCGGCGCGCCACGGACTCAAGGTCGCCGCCCATGCCCACGGCACCGACGGGATCATCGCGGCAGTGCGCGCCGGCGTTGCGTCGATCGAGCACGGGTCCATGCTCAATGACGAGGCCATCGCCCTGATGAAGCAGCACGGAACCTACCTGGTTCCCACCGCCTACCTGCTTACCGTGGTTGATCCCGCCAAGATGCCGCCTGCGATCAAGGCGAAAATGGAGCAGATCATTCCCCTGGCGCAGGAGAGCCACCGCAAAGCGATTCGCGCCGGTGTGAAAATCGCCTTCGGCACCGACGCCGCGGTCTATCCTCACGGTGACAACGCGAAAGAGTTCGCGGTCCTGGTCGGTTACGGCATGAAGCCGATCGACGCGATCCGGACCGCCACGCTCAACGCGGCCGATCTCCTCGGCGTCACCGACCGGGGCGAGATCGCGGTGGGGAAGCTGGCGGATCTGATTGCGGTAGCTGGCAACCCGCTCAACGATGTGCATGTGCTCGAGCAGGTCCGCTTCGTGATGAAGGGTGGAGTCGTGGTGAAGCAGGAGTAGATCAGAGAGCAGTTTCGGTACTCGGTACCACACATGACTAAAGGATGTATCTCCTCAAATCATCATCATCGATGATCTTGGCCAGCTTCTCCCGCACCCGCTCGGCGTTGAACACGATGTGCTTCTCGGGATAGTTGGGCAGCTCGAACAGCACTTCATCCATCACACTCGACATCACGGTGTGGAGGCGACGGGCGCCGATGTTCTCCATCCGGTCGTTGGCCATGAATGCCAGTCGGGCGATCTCCCGCACTCCGTCGTCCGTCAATTCGAGTGTCGCCCCTTCGGCGGCCACCAGCGCCTGGTATTGCCGAGTAAGCGCGTTCTCCGGCTCGGTCATGATGCGGACGAAGTCCGCCTCGGTCAGGGGCTGTAGCTCGACCCGAATGGGAAATCGCCCCTGCAATTCAGGGATGAGATCCGACGGCTTGGAGACATGGAACGCCCCAGCCGCGATGAAAAGGATGTGGTCGGTTCGCACGTACCCGTAGCGGGTCTGAACTGTCGAGCCCTCGACGATGGGGAGCAGATCCCGCTGGACACCTTCGCGGGAGACGTCGGGCCCGGTCTGGGCCCGTTCACCCGCGATCTTGTCGATCTCGTCGATGAACAGGACACCGTGGTTCTCGACCCGGTCGAGCGCCTCATTCACCACGTCGTCCATGTCAACCAGCTTCTTGAGCTCTTCGTCCGCGAGGATCCTGCGCGCCTCGGGAAGCCGCACGGTACGCCGCTTCTTCCTCTTGGGCAGCCTCTCCTGGAGCATCTCCATGAAATTGATGTCCTGACCTTCCATGCCCTGCGGTGGCTGCATGATCTCGAGCATGGGAAAGGCCTGCGGCGTCACATCTACCTCGACCTCACGGTCGTCGAGTTGCCCTTCCTTGAGCATCCGGCGCAGCTTCTCCCGAGAGCGCTGGTGCCGCTCGTCCTCGGGACTCGAGGCCTTCTCCTGTCGGGCCTGGCCGGCGGGGCCAACAACGAAGATGGGGGATTCGGTCCCTGCCGCTCCGGCCTTCCCACCAGATTCCACCTTGGGTGGCGGCGGCGGGAGCAGAATATCCAGCAGCCGTTCGTCTGCCCGCTGTTCGGCGATGGGGTAGACATCATCCTCCCGCTCGGTCCGCACCATACTGATCGCGGCATCCACAAGATCGCGGATCATGGATTCAGCGTCCCGTCCCACGTAACCCACTTCGGTAAACTTCGAGGCTTCGACCTTGATGAACGGCGCGCCCGCGAGCCGAGCCAGCCGACGCGCGATCTCGGTCTTCCCCACCCCGGTAGGGCCGATGAGGATGATGTTGTAGGGGGTGATCTCGTCCCGGATGGACTCCGGGGTCTGGGACCGGCGCCAGCGATTCCTGATGGCGATCGCGACCGCGCGCTTCGCGGCTTGCTGCCCCACGATGTAGCGATCCAATTCCGCCACAATCTGCGCCGGAGGCAGTTCCTCGAGCCAGGGTGGCTGGGGAGGCGGTTCCTCGGCCTGGGGGATGGGAAGTACGTCGGTCATGAGAGTTTAGATCTACTGGCTATTAGCGGTTAGCTGTTAGCGGTTAGCGGCTCATTCGGAAAGCTAACGGCTAATAGCTAATAGCTAAGCGCTCCTCACAATTCCAGGATCGTCAGGTTGCGATTGGTAAACACACAGATATCCGCCGCGATCTCCAGTGACCGCTGCACCACGTCACGCGCTGAAAGCGTCGGATCGGGAGCCAGCGCTCGTGCTGCCGCCAAGGCATAGTTGCCCCCCGAGCCGATCGCCAGAATACCGTCATCGGGCTCGATCAATTCTCCCGCGCCGCTCAGCAGAAACGTGTGCTCCAGATCCGCCACGATCAGGAGTGCCTCCAGCCTCCGCAGCACCCGATCGCCTCTCCAGTCCTTCGCGAGCTCGACCGAGGCGCGAGGCAAGTTGCCGGGGTAGCGATCGAGCTTCTCCTCGAACTTCTCATAGAGCGTGATCGCATCCGCCACCGATCCAGCAAACCCGGCGAGCACTTTGCCACCCTTGAGGGCCCTGATCTTGTTGGCCTGCGCTTTGACGATGGTATCCCCGATGGACACCTGACCGTCTCCGCCCATGGCGACTTTGCCGCCCTTGCGGAGGGCGAGGATGGTGGTGGCGTGATGGGTCATGAGTCTTGGGTCGTGGGTCATGAGTCTTGGATCATAAGTCGTGAGTCTCTACTTCGTGTTCGGTTTACGGCTGTTCAGAGATCGGGATTGCGCGCTCCCGACAGGTCTCTTGACCCACGACTCAAGACCCAAGACTCACGACCGTGATCCCTGACACCTGATACCTACGCTCTAGGATGCGCCTGCTGATACACCTGCTTCAGCCGCTCGACGCTGGTGTGGGTGTAGATCTGAGTCGTGCTCAGGCTCGAGTGACCCAGCAGCTCCTGCACCGCCCGTAGATCGGCCCCCGCATCCAGCAGATGCGTGGCGAAGGTGTGGCGCAGGGAGTGCACCCGCAAGCCATCGCCGCCGACCGTTTCAAACGCCCGATGGATCAGGCGCTGTACGCTGCGCGGAGTGAGCCGCCGTCCACCACGACCCACGAAAACCGCCTGCCGGTCGGCGCCAGGGCGCCGCGCCGCAGCCTGTCGAGCCTCAAGGTACCTCCGGAGCGCACGGCTCGCCCGATTCCCGACCGGAACGATGCGTTCCTTCCTCCCTTTGCCGCGCAGCTTCACCTGATCGCTCAACAGGTCAAGATCATCAAGATTGAGCCCGGTAAGCTCCGACAAGCGAGGCCCGCTGGAATAGAACAGCTCCAGCATGGCGAGGTCCCGCAAAGCCGCGAATTGATCATCACTGGCTCGCGCCTCCATCGCCTCGAACAACGTCTCGGTCCGTGAGCGGTCGAGATAGGTCGGGAGCTTCCGGCCAAGCTTGGGCGCCTTCGCCGCACGGAGCAGCGGACTCTCGATACCGTGCTCGCGCTGCAGGTATCGGTAGAAGGCGCGAACAGCAGATAGCGCTCTCGCGATGGACCGCTTTGCCAGGCCACGCCGCTGCAATTCGCCGAGGAAGCCACGCGCTCCCAACCGATCCACCTTCTCCCACCGGAATCGCGAGCCATACTCCTTCAGGCAGTATTGCTCGAAGGCCTCGAGGTCGCGCCCGTACGCGCGTACCGTGTTGGGCGACTGCTGGCGCTGCTTCTCGAGGTATTCGAGAAAGCTCCGAACCTGCTTACGGCTCGGCGGCTCGGCGGCTCGACGGCTTGGCGCCCTCATAGCTCGGATAACCAGGTTTGGAAGTCTCGCCGTGCACGTTCGACCAGGGCCTGCTTCCTCGCCTCTTTCCCGCCGCGGCCACCTTTCCCGCCCTCCAGAGGGTCGAGCAAACCGAAATTCGCATTCATCGGCTGGAAGTGACGAGGATCTGCCTCCCGAAGGTAACGATAGAGGCCGCCCAGCATCGTGGTGACTGGCGGTACAGCGGATGGGAGACCGCGCAGCCGCCTCGCAAGGTTGATCCCGGCGAGAAGACCGGTGCCCAGTGATTCGGTGTACCCCTCGACACCGGTAAACTGGCCCGCGAAGAAGAGCATGTCATCGTCCTTCGCGGTAAGCGCAGGACCCAGGGAGGCGGGACTGTTCACGTAGGCATTCCGGTGAATGCTCCCGTAGCGCAGGAATTCACTCTGCTCCAGTCCGGGAATCATCCGGAAGACCCGTTGCTGTTCCGGGATCCTCAGCCGGGTCTGGAACCCGACCATGTTCCACATCTGCCCTGCCCGGTCTTCGCGGCGCAGTTGTACCACTGCGTGCGGCTCGCGACCATTTCGGGGATCGCGCAAGCCGACCGGCTTCATGGGCCCGAAGCGCAGAGTCTCCGGACCGCGTCGAGCCATCTCTTCGATGGGGAGGCACCCTTCGAAATAGGGAACCTTGTCGAAGTCGTGGCCGCTGAACTGGTCCGCCGAGACCAACTCGGAAAGGAAAGACTGGTAGGCATCCCGGTCGAGCGGTGCGTTGAGGTAGTCGTCTCCCTCACCCTTCCCGTATCGGGATAGCGCGTAGAGGCGCTCGTGGTCGAGGGATTCGGCCGAGATGATCGGGGCGATGGCGTCGTAGAATGCCAACGCGGTGCCGCCGAGTCGCTGGCTTATGCATTCCGCCAGCCGATCAGAGGTGAGTGGACCGGTCGCCACAATGCCGGGAGACGGGAGGTCCGCGATTTCCTCACGGCGCACCGTCACCCGCGGATGCGCAGTCACCCGATTGTGCACTTCCTGGGAGAACTGGTCGCGATCTACCGCGAGCGCCGCTCCGGCCGGCACCCGGGCTTGGTCGGCGCACTGCAGTAGCAGGCTGCCCAAATCGCGCAGCTCGGCCTTGATCAGACCGTGCGCGTTGGTGAGCTCCACCGATTTGAAGGAGTTGCTGCAGACCAGCTCGGCGAGACGATCAGTCTGATGGGCCGCGGTCCTGACTAGGGGCCGC
>DATIOP010000029.1:0-5213 GCA_035472975.1 Gemmatimonadales bacterium | reverse complement strand
CTGGACTCCAGTCGTTCCCCCTGTGATGCAGAGCAGCACCTTCACCAATCCGGTCGGTTCGGCGGAAGAGGTGATGTACTCGCGCTACGGGAACAATCCCAATCAGGTGGCGTTGGGGAAGAAGTACGCACTGCTCGAAGGCACCGAGGCCGCCGTCTTCGTGTCGAGCGGCATGGCCGCGACCGCATTGGCACACCTCGCGGTGCTCCGCCCGGGAGACCATCTGGTCACCAGCTCCTGGATCTACGGCGGGACCAAGCGGCTGTTCGACGAAGAATTCGGACGCCTCGGCATCGACGTCACCTACGTGAACCCCGACCAGCCCCGCCTGTGGCGGCGCTCGGTGCGCAAGGCCACCCGCGCCATTTTCGTCGAGACGCCGACCAATCCGCTGATGCGGGTGCTCGATCTCACGCCGGTCGCGCAGATCGCCCGGGATTCGGGGCTGGCATTACTGGTGGACGGCACCTTTGCCAGTCCGGTCAATTTCCGGCCGCTGGAGCATGGCGCTGACATCGTCATTACCAGCGCCACCAAATACCTCAACGGGCACAGCGATGTGATCGCCGGCGCGGTCGCCGGTTCGGCGTCGCTCATTGAAGAGGTGATCAGGCTGATGACGCTTTGGGGCCAGGCTATCGATCCCCACACTGCCTGGCTGATCGATCGCGGAATCCGCACGCTCGAAGTCCGGATGGCCCGGCACAACGAAAACGGCATGGCGGTGGCGCAGTGGGCCAGCCAGCATCCGGCCATCGTCCGGGTGCACTATCCCGGATTGCCCTCCCATCCAGAGCACGAACAGGCGAAGGAAGTGCTGAACGGGTTCGGAGGAATGGTAGGGCTCGAGATCAAGGGCGGCGTCCGCGCGACCGAGAAAATGCTGCGGAAGCTCAAGGTAATCACCCACGCACCCAGCCTTGCCGGTGTCGAAAGCCTGGTCTCCGAGCCGCGGCTCACGTCCCACAGCCGGCTCAGCGACGAGCAGCGGGCCAAGCTGGGCATTCCGGACGGATTCGTGCGGCTCTCCTGCGGGTTGGAGAATGCCCCCGATATCATCGCTGACCTGGAGCAGGCGCTGGGCTAGGGAGTAGGTAGTTGGTAGTAGGGAGTGGGGCCCCACTCCCCACCACCTACTCCCTACTACCTACCTGCGTTTCCACCAATGGCCTTATCTTCAAGCCCGTGATCCGCTTCACCCACGTCGACAAGCAATATTCCAAGGGCGCTGCGCTCAAGGACGTCTCCCTTCACATCGCGAAGGGTGAATTCGTCTTTCTCACCGGTCATTCCGGCGCGGGCAAGTCCACCATGCTCAAGATGATGTTCGCCGAGCTGATGCCGACCAGCGGCGACGTACGGGTGTCGGGATTCAACGTGAATGAGATCCGGCCGCGCGAAATCGCGAAACTGCGGCGACGGCTGGGTATCGTGTTCCAGGATTTCCGCCTCCTGGAGGACCGGACCGCGGAGGAGAACGTGGCCTTCGCACTTGAAGTGACGGGGGCCCATCGCGATGTGATTCCGTCGAAGGTGATGAGAGTGCTGACCCAGGTCGGCCTGGCCGCCAAGTCGCATGCTTATCCCACCGAACTGTCGGGCGGAGAGCAGCAGCGGGTCGCGATCGCGCGGGCCCTGGTGAACGACCCCGCCATCCTCCTGGCCGACGAGCCTACTGGGAATCTCGACGAGCGGGCCACGCGCGGCGTGTTCCAGCTCATCCGGGAGATCAATGCCGGCGGGACCTGCGTCGTGATGGCCACGCACGATCTCGATCTGGTGAAACAAGCGACCTATCGCACGGTCGAGATGCGCGAAGGCGCGGTCGTGTTCGACAGCGGTACCGACGAGTCAACCAGCGAGGAAGAGTTGTGAGACTGGTCCTTCGCGAGGCGCTCAATGTCTTCCGCCGGGCGCCGGCTCTCTCGATTCTCTCCATTACCACCATCGCCTTCTCGTTGTATGTCGTCGGCCTGTTCGGCCTGGTGGCGCTCAACCTGCGCGAAGCGCTGCGCGGCGTGGAGCAGCGGGTTGAGGTCGTGGCGTATCTCCTCCGCGGAACGCCTCCGGAGTCGATCGCCCAGGCCTCGGAGGACATTGCCGCATTCCCCGAAGTCCAGCGTGTCACCTTCGTGAGTGAAGACGAAGCCTTGACCCGGGCGCGCGCCGAGCTGGTCGAATTTCGTGATGCCTACCGCGACCTCACGGTGAATCCGCTTCCGGCGTCTCTGGAGATTCAGCTGAAGGAGGGGAGCCGGGATGCGGTGCACGCGCAACTCGTGGCCGAGCGTCTTCGGGGCATCGGCTTCATTGATGACGTGCGCTACGGCAGGGAGTGGGTGGAGAAACTGGACCGGCTGCGCAACATCGGCGGGCTGGTCGGCATGTCGATCGGGCTCGCCTTCGCAGCGGTGGCCGTGGTGATCATCGGTGTCACCATCAGAATCACGGTGCTGCAGCGGGCCCGGGAGATCGCGATCATGCGGCTGGTGGGTGCCACCCGCGGGTTCATCAGAGGCCCTTTCCTACTCGAGGGCGCGCTCAAAGGACTGCTGGGTGGGATCCTCGCGGTGATCATGTGCTACGCGAGCTACCTGTTGTTCCGGAATCAGAGCGAGCTGGCCACCTCCGGCATCGTCTTTTTCAAGACACCCCAGATGCTGCTCGGCATTCTGTTCGGAATTGCGATCGGACTCGGCGGCAGCCTGGTGAGCGTCGGGCGCCAACTCAAGAATGTCTAGCCCGATCCGCTGGGCGCTGGTGGTGGCGACGGGGCTCGCGATTCTGCCGTCCCGATCGCTGGTGGCCCAGCAGGACCTCGAAGAATCCCGTAGGCGGCTGGAGGAAGTCCGGCGAGAGCGGGAAAAACTTCAGGAAGAGAGGGACCGGCTGCAGGGTCAGGTCCATGATCTCAATCAGGAGCTGGACCTTCTGGAGCGTCAGCGGCAAAGCACCAACCGCATCGTGAACGAGCTGGAGACCCAGATCGGCGGCCTCAATAGCCACGTCGACATCGCGAGCGCGGAGCTGGCCCTGGCCCAGGACAACCTGGCGGAAAAGCGCGCCGTTCTCGCCCGCCGTCTCGTCGAGATTTACAAGCGCGGCACACTCTATCCCTTCCAGGTCATCGTCGCCGCCGAGTCCTTCGGCGATCTGCTGAATCGCTACAAGTATCTCTTTCTCACCAGCCGGCAGGATCGCGCCCTCGTCACCGACGTCGAGAAGCTGCGGAACCAGGTACAGAAACGGCGGGGGGAGATCGTGTCGGTGCGGACCGAGCTCGATCACCGCCGTGAAGAACGGGAAGCGGAACTCAAGCGTTACGGCTCCCTGGTGGAGGAGCGATCCACCCGGCTCCGCGTGACGCGACGCTCGGCCAAGTCAAACGAGCAGAAGCTCAGCGCCCTGGATCGCGACGAGGCTCGGCTCAACGATTTGCTCGCCTCGCTCGAACGGGCCCGTAAGGAACGCGCGACGAATCCGGGAGCAGCGACGCTCACCACCGCCGACATCGGCAAGCTCGATTGGCCGGTGGACGGGAGGATTATTTACGGCTTCGGACGGCAGACGCTTCCCAGCGGAGGCGTGATCCGTCGCAATGGGATCGGGATTTCAGCCGCGGCGGGAACGCCGGTCAAGGCGGTTGAAACAGGCAAGGTAGAATTGGTCCAGAACCTCGGCACCTACGGATTGACGGTCGTCCTGGCCCACGGCAACGGCTATCGCTCACTCTACACTCACCTGCTGGATGCCAAGGTGTCGATGGGGCAGGACGTGGTGAAGGGACAGGCCATTGGCTCGGTGGGCGGAGGGAACACAGATGAAGGACCGCATCTCTATTTCGAGATCCGGGGAGAAAACGGGATTGCTCTGGATCCGGCGGACTGGTTGAGGAAGAGGAAGTAGGCGGTTCGGCGGTTCGGCGGTTCGGCCAACGAAGTGCGAATTGGGCTTTAGGCCGCCACGGTTTCAGCGGTACCGATCCGCGTGTCCGTCTGAGCTTTACCCCGCATCAGGGCTGCTTCGACCAGAGCAAACAAGTCGGCGGTGCGGGCTGCGGAGGGATGAGGGAAGGTGACGATTCCCGCGCTGAGCCGAGGTCGCTCGCCGGCGGCGAGATCGGGGAATGGATGTTCGTCGATCCGGCGTCGCACCCGGCCGATCGAAGCGCGGGCACCGTCGAGGTCGGTTTCGGGCAGGACCAGAGCGAACTCGTCTCCCCCATAGCGCGAAACGAAATCGGGCGCGCGAATCTCCCGTTGCAAGACCCCTCCCAGCTCCGCCATGATCCGATCCCCGGTTTCGGTGCCGAACCGTTCGTTGAAACCCCGCAGCTGGTCGATGTCGAGCAGGATGAGACTGAAGGTGAGCGCATACCGCCGGGCTCGCTCGAACTCTTCCTGCAGCCGCCGGTCGAGCGCATCCAGATTGCCGCACCCGGTGAGCATATCGATCGTGAGGGCGCTGGCCTGGCGCCGCGCGGCGCCGGCACGTCGCTCCTCGTTCTCCAGCATCCGGGCGGCCGCTTGCAGCATCTGCTCGGCGAAACCAACCTCATCCGCGGTAAGGTCAGGATCGGCACGCCCGGTCCGGAGCAGAAACACCCCGACTGGCCGGCCGCGCAGCGTCATCGGCAGTGCGGCGACGCTCTTCACATCCGCGGAGACGCCGAGTTGTGCCCAGAGGGGACGCAGGTCGGTGAAGAAGGAATGAGCCTGGAGATCCGGGATAAAGACCGTTCGTTCGGTGCGCAGCGCCTCGCGCATTTCAGGATATCCGCGGAGGTCGACTCGCAGATCCCGAGTGGTAGGACTCTCGCACACCGCGACGACGCGCCCGTATCGATCCTCGGAACCGGCCATGATGAAGGAGCACCGGGCCAACTCGAGCGCGAGACCGACGCGACGCACCAGAACTTCGAGGATTTCGTCGCTGCGGGCGGCGGCCGAGAGATCTCCCAGGATCTCGAACATCAACTCCTGGCGCCAAAGCGACCGCTGAGCCTGGTCGTCGGTCGCACGGCGCCGGAGACGGGCGGTGATCCTCGCGTTGAGCTCGGCAAGGTTGACCGGGCCGGCGAAGGCGTCGTCGGCCCCGGCCAGGAGCGTCTGGGTGACGGCTTCGGGATCCGGATCACGGAGCAGTACGAGGCGAGGGATCCCCTGCCATGCCACGCCCTGAAGCCGACCGAGAAGGGCTTCGAGCGCCTGATC
>DATIOP010000028.1:0-2544 GCA_035472975.1 Gemmatimonadales bacterium | reverse complement strand
GCACTGAGGTCCTGGGCCGCCGGCTGGATAACGACTGGCGGGCTGGTCGTGGGGGCTCTTATCGGCCCGCTCGCGAGAAGATTGCTCCCCTCCTCGGCTCGTCGCCTGCCAACGTGGGGATTCGTGGCGCTGTTCCTCCTTGCCGATCCGGGTCGCTTCATGGTGTATCTGGTGCGGCCGACCTACGGGGGGAGGGACGGCGCGTGGCTCCTCTCCGAACTCACACGGGAATGGGGCCGGGCGGATCGGGTCGTGGTCGGGAATCAGGCCTACACCTTATCGCTGGACACCGACCTCTTTGCCTTCAACATCCGGAATCGGCAGGAGACTGGCGATAATGAGAATCTCGACGGTTGGACGCGCTTCCACCCGGCTATGGCAGTCGTATCGGCGCGACCGGGAAGCCCCGTGCAGGACTTACTGCAGTATCCTATCGTGAAGGGAATCAGGACCCATGGGTTGGTGCCGTGCAGTGAGGTCCCGTTGTCTTTCGACTCAAAACGGCGCCCTGCGTACGTTGCCCGTTATTATGTGCGCCCTGATCTGTATCGGTTCTGCCCGACTGATTCAGCGGCCCCCTGAACTGGAATTCACCTGACGGAGCCTGGGGTCGTCCTCAGCGTTGCCAACGCGCCACTGGCAACTAGGGCGTTCAACCGATTGTCACAGGATCTCGAACCGCTACAGTCACCAGCCGCGATTCAAAGCCGTCTACTACTGGAATCGAGAGAACTCCGCCAGGGTTGGTAATGACGCATCCGGTAGGACAAGTGCCTGCAATCCGTTGTACATCCTTGAAGCTCACCCGGTTGAAATCGGTATCGGCATACCGTGAGTTCAGGAATTGCAGCAGCGCCTGGACTTCGTTGGCGACGCCGATCTCGACCGCCTGAAAACCGGCGAAGACCGCATCGACGAGGGCCGAGGATGGTTTGTGGCGTCCGCGGCCAATGCCCGTGTGCTTCAGGCCCTCAAAGCCGGTGCTGTCGGGAAGCAGGTGACAGGCATCCAGTACGCCCGCCAATTTCTGGCTCTGACGGCGGATCTCCTCCCATCCATCAGCGTACACCCGGTGCGGCGTACAAAGCGCCACCACTTCCGCACCATCGAGCGCCATCGGCAATTCGCGGGTGAAGTGACCTTCCAGCTCAAAACGCCGGAGATTCTGGTCTTCCGGGTAGACGTACGGATCGTGAATCGTAAAAGGGATTCCTCGCTCGCGGAGAAGGCGTGCGAAATAGAGGGTGGGAGAATTCCGGGTATCCTCCGAGTTTCCCCGATAAGCCGCACCCAGCAGCGCTACCCGGCGGCCCCGGAGTGAACCGAAGGCGCGCTCGGCGACCGCGAGTGTCGCCGCGGGAGATTCGTCGTTGATCTTCCGAGCCTCGAGAATCAGGGAGCTCGACGTATCCTCGCCCGCTTCCAGCGCTCGCCACCACAACAGAATGCCATCCTTCGGAAGGCAATGGCCACCGACGCCCAGCATCGGGACCAGCAAGCCGCCGGTGGGAATCGCCTGGCCATCGCCGGACGCGTCGTCGATTTGGCGGGCTCGCCCGTTGACCTGGTCTCGCAGGGCATAGAAGTCGAGATCTCGTGCATCGCAGTAACGCACCACCTCGGTCGCGTAGGCGATCCGGACGTCACGGTATGCATTCTCCAGGGTCTTGACGACTTCGGCGGTCATGCTGTTGGTCGCGTGCAGTTCCCCTCGAGTGACGATCCGGGAGTAGACCCGGCGAATCAATCCTGGCGTCTCGGGGTGAAGTCCGGCGATGATTTTATCCGAGTCTGCCACTCGCTCCACCAGCCGTCCCGGCATGACCCGGTTTGGGCTGTTGCCGAGAAGGATGTCTCTTCCCTCGACCAGCCCATGCCGCGCGAAATGGTCCCGGATGACGGTTGCCATCGAGGAGGGGGCGAGGGTCGACTCGAACACGATGACCGGGATGTTCGCCGCCGGCTTCTTCTTCAGCGCCGCGGCAATCCCGTTCAAGGCTTCAAACAGAGGGCCATAGTCCGGCTCATTGCCCTTCTTGTCGGTCTGCACCGAGACCAGAATCAGGTCGGCATCGGAAAGCGCGTCGTAATCGTGCGCCGCTGCAAGCAGCCCGACTTCCACGGATTCTTTCACGATCCGGTCGAGGTCGGGCTCAACTCCGCCGATCGGCGAACGGCCCTGGTTGATCGCGTCAACCTTCCACCCCGATGTCGGCGAGTTCCTTTGGACCACGAGCACCCGCGCCGGCTCGGTTGATCCTTCGCGGATCCTGGCGTGAGCCAGCATGGCGGCCATGGGCATCCCGACGATACCGGGGCCAACCACGGCGATCTTGTTGACCGTCCAGCGGGGCGGATCGAGTGTCAAAGGCATGTAGGCTCAGTGATTCGGTGGAGGCGATATTGCTAGCGGGTCGCCTTGCCCATAGTTAGTCGGCAGTTGCCCCGGGACATCTTCTGACCGTGGCCCCTTTTCTGCGCTAGGCTGGTCAATGAAGGTCCGAAACCAAAGCTCGAGATTCAGCAATCCCCACAGCCGCCGGC
>DATIOP010000027.1:0-2174 GCA_035472975.1 Gemmatimonadales bacterium | reverse complement strand
GCCGGGGCCTTGATCTCCTTCACCGTCACCCGCGCCGTGAATGCCGGAACGTCGAACTTGACCGCTGCACCGGCCTTCCCCGATTCGGTTGGCGGAACGGTGTTGGGACGGAGTGAAACGATTGCCGGAGTGCCCTCCAGCCGGACGCGTTGCAGCACCTTGCCTGCGTATACCGGCCGGGTCACCAGCACCTTGCCGCCTTCGGCTCCAATTCCAACCACGTCGGTGGCGCAGCCCACGCCGAGTCGTGCGGCGACGCGGGGCGCGAGGTCGCGACCGGATGCAGTAGCGGCGATGAGGACGGCGACGTGGCCTGAGGCAGCGGCGGCCACGGTCGCGGCGAATCCGTCGGGCTGGTAGAGACGGAAGTCAGGGTGGGTCGCGAGGAGGACCCGGTCGGCGCCCCATTTGCCGAGCTCATCAGTGCCGGTCACGGCGCCGTCACTGAGCACGATGGCGTCAACTGTCGCACCCAGTAAATCAGCGAGTTGGCGCGCGGCGGTGACGACTTCGAACGAGACCTTGCGAAGGACTCCAGAGCGATTCTCGGTTACAGCGAGGACGGTTGGCATGTCAGATCACCTTCGCTTCCGAGCGCAGCAACCGGACCAGCTCAACCACTGCATCGGGACCTTCGCCTACGATCCTCCCGGCAGGCCGCTCGGGCGGAAGCTGGAGTGACTGAACCGTCAGCGATCCCGGTCCCAGCGATACCGGTTTCACCTCCAGCGGCTTCTTCTTCGCCGCCATGATGCCCTTGAGCGCGGGCAGCCGCGGCGTATTCAGTCCCTTGTCGCAGGTAAGCACCGCGGGAAGCGAGCAAGTGGAAACCTCGATTCCCCCTTCGATTTCCCGCTCCGCTTCCACGGTTCCGCTGGACACCTTGAGGTGGGCCACCGCCGTGATGCACGGCAGGCCCATCAGCTCCGCAGTCATCACTCCGACCTGATGGTTGTAGTCGTCCACCGCCATCTTGCCGAACAGAATGAGATCGAAGCCGCCGGCCTTAAGCTCGGTCGCGAGGGCCTTCGCCACCTCGAGTCCGTCCGCTGACCCCGGACTTTGCAGCAGCACACCGCGATCGATTCCCATGGCCAGGGCGGTACGAATGGTTTCCTGCGCGGCATCGCCGCCCAGGCTCACCACGACCGTCTCGCCGGAGCCGGCAGTCTCTTTGAGCTTGATCGCCTCTTCGAGGGCGAACTCGTCGTAGGGATTAGGGATGAACTTGACGCCGCCTTCTTCGATGGATTTCCCATCGGCGGCAATCGAGATCTTGGTCGTAGTGTCGGGGACGCGCTTCAGGCAGACTGCGATCTTCACTCACCCACCTCGGGAAGACTGGTCGGGGTCCGGCTCGGCCGGGGCGGAAGGTAGCGAGGGGGGCGGCTGGTCGCTACCTCACCCCTCACCCCTGTCCCCTCTCCCGCGATGCGGGAGAGGGGAACGCGTTCCAGCGGGATCACACTGCCGTTTTATGGTGACCCAGCCATCGGCAGATTGCCGATCTTCTCCGCATGGCGAGACGTCGAGGGGTTACCCTCTTCAAGCGCGACCGTGCGAGAGTCTTTCGGAAGCGCCCCACCGAATCTGAAGCGCGTGCGTGGAACATCCTGCGTGATCGCCGACTGCTCGGACTCAAGTTCCGGAGGCAGCATGTGATAGACGGCTACGTGGTTGATTTCTTTTGCGTCGAGCATCGATTGGTTCTGGAAATCGACGGCGACATACATCTCGATCCTGTACAAAGGGACCGTGACAGTGAGCGGTCCGCCCACCTGCGAAGTCGCGGATGCTTCATTTTGCGGATTCAAAACCGGTACGTCAACAAACGGTACTTCGAGCAGGCGTTGAAACACTTCCTGGACACGAGTCCCCCCTCTCCCGAGAGGGAGAGGGGGACAGGGGGTGAGGTTTAGGGGGCTAGGGGGTGAGGTCCCTCACCTCCCGAACTCCCGCTTCAGGATCACCTTGATCGATCGGGCGTTAAGCGGCGTCAGAAACCGCTCCAGCTCGCCGGTGTTCCGGTTCTCGTTGAAGGTTCCGAAGATGGCGCTGTGCGAATTGAAGGCGTTGGTGAGCACGGCGTTGACCTCCCATTGGCCAAGCGTGATGCCGGCCCGAACGTTCGCGGTGGCATAGTCATTCAGCTCGCTGGTCTCGTTGCCCTCATC
>DATIOP010000026.1:0-6816 GCA_035472975.1 Gemmatimonadales bacterium | reverse complement strand
CACCGCCGCGATCCAGGCGACGCGCATCCACTCGGCCGCGGGCGCGCCCCCTTCGCCACCCCAATCCCCAGCTCACTCTCAACCAACTCACACACCACATGCTCGATGGCGAGGTGCATTTCCTGAATCCGGCCGGTTTCGTTCGAAGGCACAACGAGGGCCTCGTCCACGATCTCCATGAGCCCGCCGCCGTCCCGTCCGAGCAGGGCAACGATGGCAACGCCGCGCTTCCGAGCCGCGCGGGCCGCGGAGAGAAGATTGGGGCTTTGTCCGCTGGTGCTATGGAGAATCAGGAGATCGGACGGCCGGCAGAGCGTCTCCACCTGTCGAGCGAATATCTCCTCGAAGCCCATGTCATTGGCGGCGGCAGTGAGGAGAGAGGTATCGGTCGTCAGGGCGAGCGCCGCCAGGCCCGGGCGTTTCCGCTGATGGCGGACGACGTATTCCGCGGCGATATGCTGCGCATCCGCGGCGCTGCCGCCGTTCCCGGCGAAGAACAGCGTCCCGCCCCGTCGCAGCGTCTCGGAGTATCGGCGGGCGATCCGCTCGATCTGTGGAGCCAGCGACGCGCAGCGCTCTGCCAGTGCCCCGAGTGCCCGCAGGGACTGCGCAGCCCGGTCGGCGCTCACGAAGATTCGCGTTCGAACAGCGTGCGCAGGCGCTCGAGCAGGGAGACCTTGACGGCGAGTGGCGGGACCGGTTCGACGTGGCCGTCGGAGATGATCGCCTTGGGATTCCGCGTCACGAGCAGCTCTCCCTGCATGAACCCGTGCTGGTCCTTGAGCGCCTCGAACGCGATGGCGACACTGCGCTCGTCTCCGTGGTTGTCGGCGGCGAGAATGTCGGCCAGCCCGTCGGCAACCAGATCCCGAGCGCGCTCCCCTCGGGTGCGAGGCATGAAGAGTGTCGTCGCATCGACCTGCATCACGGCGCCGGCCGCCTTCCACCGGCGCACCAGCGCGGGCGTACAACAGGAGTAGCGTTCGGGATGGGCCACCAGCGGAATGAGTCCGATCCCCGTCACTCCGGCGATCGCCTGCGCCACGGTTTGTGCCGTGACCAGTCGGGGGAATTCGATCAGGATGTAGCGGGTGCGGTTGATGGTGAGGTCGCGCCGCTCGGCCACGACGTCGGGCAGCGGCTTGTCCATCATGATCTCGGCGCCGCGCAGCAGCTTGATGCCGTAGGGGACATGCGGCGCCAGGGCCTCGTAGGCCCGATCGTGAGGTTCGGGTACTCCGTCCCCAGCCTTGCTGGCGAAGACATGCGGAGTCAGGCAAAGATGGGTGACGCCCTGGCGCTGCAACTCCTCAAGCACGCCAAGCGACTGCTGAACCGAGCGTGACCCGTCGTCCACTCCGGGCAAGAGGTGCGAATGCAGATCGATCACTCAGCCCCCGCGATCTACCGTAAGCAGTTCCGTCGCAAACTCGGCCAGCCGCTCGGGCGCGGCCTCGGCTCGGGCCAACAGGGCGAGCGTGATCAGCGCATCGGCGGCGAGGAGATCGAGGGCGACCGATCTGTCCCCCGGATGTTCCTCGACCTTGCTCAGCAGCTCCTGCGCAATGACGCCCAGATGCTCGGCATAGGATCCCGTTTCAGGTGCCGTGAGCGCATGCTCCAACACCCGTTCGCGCAGGGGAACCGGGGCCTGGCTGGTTCGCGCCTCGAGCCAGGTGCGCAAACTCACGATCCCTCCAACCAGGTCTGAACAATGGAGCCGGCCGCGTCGCGCGCGGCGGCGAGCCGCGACCCGTCGCCCAGGCTCCCCGAGGCGAAGTGCGGTCTTCCCCCACCCTTTCCACCGCCCACCGCCGCGATCCGACTGACCAGGTCTCCCGCCTTGCGTCCCGCCTTTACCAGGTCGTCGGTCAGGGCCACATGGACCGCCGCGCGTTCTCCGGTGCCGAACAGAATCAGAGCCGCGCGAGTCTTCCCGCTGCGAAACGCATCGGCCATCGCCGCGATCTCGTCGCGATTCTCGGCGGGGCTGTCCGCCAGGGTCACGGTCACTCCGTTGATCGCCAGGGTCTTCCCCTGTGGAGTGCCGACAGCGCCTCCTTTCACCATCTCGGCGACTCGGGCAGCGAGGCGTTCCCGCTCCTCGACCAGCTGCTCGAGCTTCCGCACCAGGTGCTCCGGCTGCGCCTTCACCGCCTTGGCGGCCTGGCTGAGTTGGGACTGGAGCGCCTCCACCATTACATACGCCTCGGGTCCGGTAACCGCCTCGATCCGGCGCACGCCCGCGGCGACTCCCCCCTGAGCCCGGAACTGGAAGAGCCCGACCTGTCCGGTGCTCCGTACGTGAGTCCCGCCGCAAAGTTCGATGGAGGAGTCTCCCATGAAGACGACTCGTACCACATCCCCGTACTTCTCCGAAAAGAGAGCCATCGCCCCCAAAGCCAGTGCGTCGGGATAGGCCATGCGCCGCGTGGTCACGGGGGCGTTGTCCCAGATCCGGGCGTTCACCTCCCGCTCGATGGTCTGCAGCATCTCCTGATTGATCGGCCCGTGATGGGAGAAGTCGAACCGGAGGTGATTCTCGTCCACCAGAGAACCCTGCTGCCGGACGTGGGTTCCGAGATATTTGCGCAGCGCTGCGTGAACCAGGTGGGTGGCGCTGTGGTTTCTCTCGATGTTGCGGCGGCGGACCGCGTCAACCCGGGCGCGGCTGGAAGTCGGCTCGAACTCCTGACCGAAGGTCCCGCCAATGACCGTCCCCCTCTGGTCCTTACGCACCTGATCAACCGGAAGGTCCCAGCCCTGCCCTTCCACGATTCCGCTATCGCTGACCTGTCCGCCGGACTCCACGTAGAAGGGATTCTCCCGCAGCAGCACCTCGACTCTGCCGCCCTCCTGGCGGAAGGCGAGCAGCTCGGTCTCCACGTCGTCCGACTCGTACCCCACGAACTGCTGGGTGTCCGGCCTCAGCTCACGCCACTCGCCCGGTCGCTCTACGTGTACCGCCGGGCCTCCGCCCTGCTGCGTCGTCCGGGCGTCGCGGGAGCGCTGGCGCTGCTTGTTCAGCGCCGTCTCGAATCCGGCGACGTCTATCGACGCACCCCGCTCTTCCGCGATGAGCATCGTCAGATCGAGGGGGAATCCGAAAGTGTCGTAGAGCTTGAAGACCTCTTCGCCGGGGATCACCGTCGCCCCGGACCCAAGCAGAGAATCCAGCCTGGTGAGCCCGCCTTCGATGGTTTCGAGGAACCGCTCCTCCTCCATCATGGTCCACTGACGGATCTGGCCCGCCTTGGCGCGGAGCGCGGGATACACCTCTCCCATTTCGTGCACGACGACATCGGTGAGTGGAGTGAGCGTAGGTTCCCGCCGTCCCAGGAGCCACGCATGGCGGACCGCGCGACGAAGAATCCGGCGCAGCACGTACCCCCTCCCCTCGTTGCTCGGGAAGCAGTCGTCTCCCAGCAGGAAGGTCACCGCCCGTGCGTGGTCGGCGAGTACCCTGAACGAGGCACCCGCGGGTCCCCGGTCATAGGGCTGCCCCACGAGTTGTTCGACCCGCTGAATCAGCGGCAGGAAAAGATCGGTGTGAAAATTCGAATCCTCACCCTGCATCACCGCGGCGATGCGCTCGAGGCCGGCGCCGGTATCAACCGAAGGGCGCGGCAACGGGGTCAGCTTGCCGTCGGCCGAGCGATCGAACTGCATGAACACCAGATTCCAGATCTCGAGGAAGCGTCCCGCCTCAGCCTGTTCTTCGAATTCCGCCTTGGGGATCAGGGCGGTGCCCGCTCCCCTGTGGGACTCATTCCATTCGAGGTCGACATAGATCTCCGAGCAGGGACCGCAAGGACCGGTGTCCCCCATTTGCCAGAAGTTGTCCTTGTCCCCCAGACCATAGATCCGGTCATCGGGAAGCCCGGCGACCTCGCGCCAGAGGGCGCGCGCCTCCTCGTCAGTCTCGTGCACGGTGACCCGCAGCCGGTCGGGAGCCAGCCCGAGATATTTCGCCCCGGTCACGAACTCCCAGGCGAACGCGATCGCCTCGCGCTTGAAGTAGTCGCCGAAGGAGAAGTTGCCCAGCATCTCGAAGAAGGTGTGGTGCCGCTTGGTGTGCCCCACCTGTTCGAGATCGTTGTGTTTGCCCCCGGCGCGCACGCACTTCTGGCAGGTCGTGGCCCGCAGGTAATCGCGCCGCTCCTGACCCAGAAACGTCCGCTTGAACTGCACCATGCCGGCGTTGGTGAAGAGCAACGTCGGATCGTCGGCCGGGACCAGTGACGAAGAAGGCACCTCTCGGTGCCCCTGGGCGACGAAAAAGTCGAGGAATAGACGTCGAATCTGACTGGATTGCATTGGGGGAATATACAGGAAGGCAGGAGCCTTAAGCCATAAGCCTAAAGCCATAAGCCGTAGGCCATACGCAGAGGCGTGAGGGGGAGGGGACCACACTCAGGCTTGCTTATGACTTACGGCTAATGGCTTACTGTTCCTCTGATGGCTGACGGCTGACGGCTATACCTCCCGCTCCTGAATAGCTCGCCTCACCATGTCAGTGACAGCCCTTCCGCTGAATCCTCGACGCCCGAGATACGCCGTCACCCGGCGCAGCTGGGTCGAAGGGGGCAAACCATGAAGTTGGGCGAGGCGCTTCCGAGCCAGTCCCTCAGCAGCAAGTTGGGGATCGTGATCAGGGGGCAAGGCCTCTTCAAGCGCCCTCTCGACAACCGCCGATTCCACCCCCAATGCCAGCAGATCTCGCCGGATCCGGAACGGCCCGCGGCCCCGTTCGGTCCGCGACTCAACGAACCTGGCAGCGAAGGCGGCGTCATCGAGCAACCCGGCCCGCAATGCCCGGGCGAGCGCCGCCTCGACCGCATCCTTCGCATGACCCTTCCGCACCAGGGCACGGCGCAGTTCGGCGACCGCGAAGGAGCGCCGCTCCAGGATTCGGAGCAGCGTCCGATAGGCCGCCTCCTCGTCCGCAGCCTGGTTCAGCTCGCGCACTCCCCTGGCATCGAGCGCATCTCCAGCGGTAAACCCCGCGGCGGCGACCCGGGTGACCGGAAGGCTGCAGTACGGCGCTCCATCCAGCTGAACCCGGACGAAACCGGCACGCGCCGGGTCCGGGTCCAGTCCCGTGATGGTTCTACTCATCCTCCTCAGCCCCGACTCCGACCACGGTGGTTCCCTTCACGCCGAGCGAGTCCTTCACCTTCTGCTCGACCTCGGCCATGAGGGCGGGATTGTCCTTGAGGAACAGCTTGGCATTCTCCCGACCCTGGCCGATACGCTGATCACCATAGGAGTACCACGCTCCAGACTTCTGGATGATCCCGGCCTCAGCCGCGATATCCACTACCAGCGAGGCATGGCTGATGCCTTCGTCGAACATCACATCGAACTCCGCCTGCTTGAACGGCGGCGCCACCTTGTTCTTCACCACCTTCACCCGGACGTGATTGCCGATCACGATCTCCCGCTCCTTCACCGGACCCACGCGACGAATGTCGAGCCGGAGCGAGGCGTAGAACTTGAGCGCCTTTCCTCCCGTGGTGGTCTCGGGGTTGCCGAACAGCACACCGAGCTTTTCCCGCAGCTGGTTGATGAACACCACGGCGCAGTTGGAGCGGTTGATGGCGCCGGCCAGCTTGCGGAGGGCCTGGCTCATGAGCCGGGCCTGGAGTCCCATGTGACTATCGCCCATCTCACCCTCGATCTCGGCCTTGGGCACCAGGGCCGCGACCGAGTCGATCACCACGAGATCCACCGCTCCCGAGCGGACCAGGATCTCCACGACCTCGAGGGCCTGCTCGCCGGTATCGGGTTGCGACACCAGGAGATTCTCCACGTCCACCCCGAGCTTCTTGGCGTACTCCACATCCAGCGCGTGCTCGGCGTCGACGTAGGCCGCGACTCCGCCGGCCCGCTGCACATTGGCCGCGATGTGAAGGGTGAGGGTGGTCTTGCCCGAGGACTCAGGCCCGTAGATCTCGGTGATGCGGCCGCGAGGCACTCCTCCGATTCCGATCGCGGCATCCAGGTTGATGGCGCCGGTCGGAATCGCCGAGACCCTTACCCGGGGCGACTCTGAGCCCATCCGCATGATGGAGCCTTTCCCCAACTGCTTTTCGATTTGGGAGATAGCCAGATTGAGCGCCTTGCGGCGATCGGCGTCGAGTTTGTGCTCTTCTGCGGCCATGACTGGCTCCGGGTATTAAAATGGTTGATTTTGAGTCACTGATTTACTACGACACCAATCTATAGCCGAATATTACCCGAATCAAGAGTTAATTTGTGACTCATTTTAATCCACACCACTATCGAAGACCGCGCCAAGCATCCTCGATGTGATTGATCTCGGGAGTAACACCGCTCTCCTCCGATACCTCGATCACGTCGAACCGGTACTCATCTCCGGCGTGGCCAAACCGGATCCGCCAGATATCGGCGACCTTGGCAATCGCAGCCTGCTTGCGCCGGCCGACCGCGGAACCGGGTGAGCCGAATTCGGTTCCCCGTCGGGTCTTCACTTCAATGAACGCCACCGCGTGACCGCGTCGAGCGATCAGATCCACATCATGACGGCCCAGCCGAAAACGGTGGGCCTCGATGGCCCAGCCGCAGGAGATCAGGTATGCCATCGCCGCGTGCTCGCCTTCGAGTCCGCGGATCTGGCGGGCGTCTTCCCATTCCCGGGTTGGAACGAAGCGGCGCGTCATCGTGGGCTAAGCTACGCCACGGCAGCACACAGCCTTCATCAATTTGTCGCAGGAGAGAATCAATTGAACGCGGCGGGACTACAGGCTTGCTGCGTCGGCGGAGATACGCGCGGAGAGAACAGTGAACGGCGAA
>DATIOP010000025.1:0-6585 GCA_035472975.1 Gemmatimonadales bacterium | reverse complement strand
CCCGGCACGCCGGCGCGACTAAGGTCCGCATCGGAGTGCTGCAGACCCGGGATGAGCTGCGACTGGTGGTAGCGGACAATGGGCGGGGCATCACTCCGGTTGAGCTGGCTGGGCGAACCTCACTGGGTCTGATCGGGATCCGCGAGCGAGCGATCGCCTGCGGTGGCGTACTCGAGATAGCAGGACGGCCGGAAGAGGGAACCAGAGTCGAAGTGAGAATTCCCTCGCGGGTACTTGAAACACAGGAGGCGGTTGCATGATTCGTCTATTGATCGCGGATGATCATCCCATTGTGCGCGCAGGCCTTCGGCGAATTGCGGCGGACCACCCCGGCATCACGGTGGTGGGGGAGGCAGCGTCAGCCGGCGAGGTGTTGCAGCGGGTGACGGAAACGCCGACCGATGTGATCCTGCTCGATGTCTCGATGCCGGGGCCCAGCTTCATCGAAGTGTTGCAGATGGTGCGGAAGGAGCATCCCTCGGTCAAAGTCCTGGTGCTCAGCGTGCACCCGGAGGACCAATGGGCGGTCCGCGCCCTTCGCGCCGGCGCCGCGGGGTATCTGACCAAAGACCACTCCCCGGAGCAGTTGATCGAAGCCATTCGCAAGGTGTACCGGGGAGGGAAGTACGTGAGCGCGGCACTCGCCGAGAGGCTGGCCACGGGCCTCGAGGCCGGGGCAAGTACCGTATTGCACGAGAGGCTCTCGGACCGGGAGTACGAGGTGCTGCGGGGCCTTGGTACCGGCCTGAGTGTGAAAGTCCTGGCCGAGCGGCTGGGCTTGAGCGCCAAGACGGTGAGTACCTATCGCTCCCGCATTCTGGAGAAGATGCAGATGATGTCCAACGCGGACCTGATTCGGTATGTGAGCGACAACGGGCTGCGCAACTGAGATGGCCGGGGTATCCCGGCCATCTCCGGGTCTTTATTTCCCGCCTTTGTAGATCACTCCTCCCTTCATCACGAACTGCACCCGCTGCAGCTCTGTGATATCGGCCAGCGGATCCTTCTCCACGGCAATCAGGTCGGCGTACCGTCCCGCCGAAACGGCACCCAGGTTGGCGCTCTGATCCAGCAACCTCGCGGCCACTGTCGTGGTCGACTTTATCGCCTGCATCGGAGTCATCCCGTAGCGCACCATGTAATCCAGCTCCTGGGCCTGGTTCTGGTCCCAGGCATAACCGCCGGCATCGGTGCCATAGGAGATGTATGGGAGCAGGCCGCGACGGAGCGCCATGCCGAAGGCGGCCTTTTCCAGCTCCACCATCTTCGGCCAGATCCCGCCTCGGCCCTCCGCGACATACGCGCCGACGAAGATCGTCGGACACCAGTAGACCTTCTGCTTGATCATCCGATCCACCAGCTCGGCCGTGAGCCCGTCGCCGTGCTCGATGCTGTTGACTCCGGCGCGGAGCGCCGCGTCGATTCCATCCCAGCCGATCGCATGCGCGGCAACCTTGCGGCCCAGCCGGTGTGATTCGTCGACCAGCGCCTTCATTTCCTCGTCGGTGAAATTCACCCAGCTGTGCAGCTTCCCGTCGTCACCAAGGTAGTAGCGGCGGTCGGCGTAGAACTTGATCCAATCGGCGCCGTACTTGACCTGTTCCCGGACCGCTTTGCGCACATTGTCGGGTCCATCCACGATCTGGACGCCCTCCGGTACGCGCAATTCCCAGGAATACCCGGAGAGCGGGTACATGCCGGTTGGCGCCATCGCGCGGGTGACGACGAACAGGCGGGGACCGGGGATGATCCCGCGGTTGATGGCGGTCTTCACGTCCACGTCGGCGTACATCGCGCCCTCGGTCTCGAGGTCCCGCATGGTGGTGTAGCCGTTCATAAGCGCGGTGCGAACCGCGGCGGTCGCCCGGATGGTGCGGTAGGGAATCGACTCCTTGAGCAGTTGATCGTCGTAGTCCTGCGCGGTGATATCTCCCTGCAGCAGGATGTGAGTGTGATTGTCGATCATCCCCGGAAGCACCGTCATTCCGGTCAGGTCAACCACGTTTGCCCCGGCAGCGGCCGCCGACACCTCACTCCAGGATCCAACCTTCGAAATCCGCTCGCCTTCAACCAGAATCCCCTGATCCGTCCGCACCTGATCCGACTCACCGTCGATCAATCGGCCGGCATGAATGAGGGTCGGGGTCTGTGCGGCTCCGGGCCCTGCGAGCAAGGGGAGCAGGATCAGCGCGCGAACCAGGGTCCGACGGAGGCGGGAGGCCGGTGCCATATTGTCCTCATGAGGGTGATTGCCGCATTACCTGCGATTGTGACCCTGCTGGCCATGCCTGCGTCTGGATCGGCTCAGGCAGTCCCAATCCGTTACCGCACCACCGACCTCGTGTGCGCGCGGTTTCGCCAGTCGGTGGAGACCAGCCTCCGCCTCGAGAGCGGAAACCGGGCGCTGCGGCAGAACAGCGGGCGAAGCGGCCTGCTGGTCGTGACTGCCCGCGATACCGCGGGCGGCATGCTGATCGAGAGCTGGTTCGACTCCCTGATGGTGTGGCGCGTCGAGCCGACTGGCAAGCGGATGGTCGATACCGACGGGGTGATCGGCGGCCGGTTCCTCGGCTTGCTCCACCCTGGGGGCCGCTATTTCCGGATTGACGCCCCCTTCATCCCCGGTGAGATCGCCGAGATTACCAACCTCACCGCGGCGCTCGACGATCTGTTTCCCCCCGTGCCGGGTACCTCGCTGGTTGTGGGACAACGCTGGCAGGACTCGACGGGATGGATCATTAGCCGCCAGTCCGACCAGAAGAATCTGCAGCGCTATCGAGTCGTTGGAAACCGGACCCTGAACTCGAGGCTCGGAGGGGATTCGTTGGCGGACACCGCCCAACAGGTCGAGCGGGAAACGGGACTGATGCTCTGGGATCCAGCGACGGGGTTAATGCGCTGGGATCGCGCGATCGAGGCCGAAGCGTCAATTCCGGCCAGCGATGAGCTCCCGCACGGTGCCCAAACGCGGGTGGAGCAGACTATCCGGCTTGAACGAGTGAGTGGCGGTAAGTGTCAGCCGTAAGCCTTACGCGGTAAGCCATAAGCTGAGCGGCTTAAGGCTTATCGCCTATGGCACTCCAGGTTCCACGACTTCCTTCTCGATGTGCCGATACACGTACTCGGGCCGGCTCCCGTTCAGCTCCAGCGCCTCATCAATGATCGACCGCAGAGGAGTGAGGGTGCAGACGGGATCGGGGTTGGTCGCGTCTCCTGTGAGCGCGAAGGCCTGACAGCGGCAGCCGCTGAAGTCCAGGTTCTTCCGAGAACAGGTGCGGCAGGGCTCTTTCATCCAGCTGTCGCCGCGGAAGGCGTTGAAGATCGGCGAGTGTTGCCAGATCCAGTCGAGCGGCTGCTCCCGGACATTGACGAACGAGAGCGAGGGAATCTGGGTCGCGCCGTGGCAGGGCAGAGCACGACCGTCGGGTGTTACCAGGATGTACACATTGCCCCACCCACCGTAGCATGCCTTCGGATAGGTCTCGTAGTAGTCGGGCAGCACGTAGAGGATCTGCATTTTCCCCCGATACTTCTTGATGGCTACCTCCGCCACCGCCTTCGAGGCATCTACCTGCTCCCGGGTCGGTAGCAGCGCCGCCCTGTTCTTCAGCGCCCAGCCGTAGTACTGGGTGTTGGCCAGCTCCAACCGGTCCGCTCCCATCGACGCCGCCATCTCGATGATGTCGTTCAGGTGGTCCAGGTTCTGACGGTGAAGTACCACGTTCACCGAGAACGCGAGATCCAGCTCCCGCACCAGCTCCGCCGCCGCGCGCTTCTGTTTGACCGACCGGATGCCGGCAATTTGCTCGGCGGATTGGGTGTCGGAATCCTGAAAGGAGATCTGTACGTGATCGATCCCGGCTTCCTTGAGACTCTGAGCGCGATTTCGGGTAAGGCCGAGTCCCGAGGTGACGAGGGTGGAATACATCCCTTCGCTGCGGGCGTGGGCGACCAGCTCCTCGAGATCCTTCCGCACCAGCGGTTCGCCGCCTGACAACCCGAGCTGGAGGACACCGAGGTTTCGCGCTTGGGTGAAGACCCGCTTCCAATCCGATGTCGAAAGCTCGGCTTCGGCCCGGGTCATCTCCAGAGGATTGGAGCAGTACGGGCAGTGCAGCGGGCAGCGATAGGTGATCTCCGCCAGCAGGGTCGTTGGCTGATTCAGAATGCGTGGTCCGGTCATGGAGCCACCGCCGCTCGATCGACGACCAGGTTCCGTTGCTCCATCCCCTCGAGATATTCGATCACGTCGCTCAGGACCTCGCTCTGATATCGTTCCCCCAGGTTCCGCGCGATCTCGCCGGCGGTTCGCTCACCGTTGCAAAGCTCCAGGATTGCCTTTCCGGTGTCGTTGATGAACATCGCGCCCTCAGGATACAGCAGGACCGGCCGCCGGCGTACCCGGTCGAAGTCGATCCTGGCCAGTCGCCAGAGCTGAGGACGGGAATCGGGAGTCATGGGACGATTATCCATCTTCGCGATATGCGTTGTGAATCGTGTCGATCATCGCCCAGAGCATTTCCAGCTTGAAGGCCAGCGCCTCGAAGGCCTGGCGCTGGGTTTCCACGGTCGTGCAATGCCGCTGCACGATCGAGAGGCCATGCTTCACGTCGCGTGGCGCCTGAACCAGCCTGCTCTTGAAATAGTCGAGCGCTTCAGGAGGGATCCATGGGTAATGGATCGGGAACGCCTCGATGCGCTGATTGTGAATCTTGGGGGCAAATAGCTCGGTGAGAGACGACGCGACGGCCTGAACCCACGGCTTCGACTTGCAGAACCACACATAGGATTCGCAGATCAGACGGACGGCTGGAAGCACATGGCGCTCGTCTTCCATCTCCTCCCGGGGGACGCCCAGTGCGACACCGAGCCTGATCCACAACTCGATCCCGCCTTCTCCCTCCTGGGTTCCATCGTGATCGATGATGCGTTGGATCCACTCCCGGCGGACTGCGGGATCAGGACAATTGGACAGAATCGCTGCGTCCTTGCGGGGGACGGCGCGCTGGTAGGCGAGCCGATTGGCGGCCCAGCCCTGGAATTGGCGCGGGGTGAGCTTGCCCTGATACATGAGTTTGTGGAACGGGTGCTCGACGTAGTAGGAGCCGTGGAACCCGCGCAGCGCCTCCTCCAGCTCTGACGGAGTAAGCGGACGCGAAAGCTCCGGAATGGCGGGACGCGGGACCGTCGTCAGCCTCGATTCGTTGAACGCCGTCGTCATAGTGAAAATCTCATCCCGTCGTCTCCCACCAGAAGCCCCGCGGCCTCTACCTGGCGCCGCTCGGGCGAATCTTCGAGGAGCATCGGATTCGAATTGTTGATATGGGTATAGACCCGGTTTCGGCAGGGGAGATCCCGGAGGCGGGCCAGGCTCCCCTCGGTTCCTGAGACCGGCACGTGGCCCATCTGTCGCGCCGAGCGATCACTGATCCCGAGCGTAACAAGCTCGGCGTCGTCCCAGAACGTGCCGTCGATGAACAGCGAATCGGTCCCGCGCAGCCGCCCGAGCAGCTTCTCATCGAGCGCGCCGCAGCCGGGAACAAACGCGGCTCTGTTCCCCGACCTGGTTTCGCGCAGCAGGAGTCCAATGGTGTGGCCCGGCTCCTCGCGCCGCGCAAAGCGAGGAGGATCTCCGGCCACGCTGAAGGCAGTTACCTCGAGGCCGCTGGGTGTCCCGTCACGGTAGAGCAAAGACACCTCGGTATCCAGAGACAGACGGGTGACAGTGACTTCCGAAAAGGCCTCGGTCACCGGCAGCAGTCGGGAATCCTCCCTGAGAACTCCAAGCACCGCATCAGTGGCGTAGAGCTGGAGCTGGCGTGCTTCCCGCAGCAAGGCCAGGCCGAGTGTGTGGTCAAGTTCCGCATCGGTCACCACTACGCCCTCGACCGGTACGTGCCGAATGCCGGCCGGGGCTTGACCATTGAGCAGCCCCAGCTGAAGTCGGACGTCGGGTGAAGCGTTGAGCAGGAACCATCGCTTGCCATCCGACGATACCGCGGCGGAGGACTGAGTGCGGGGGTGGGCCCGGGCCGGATCGCTTCGTGCGACGCGGCAGGGTGGGCACCAGCAGTTCCACTGAGGGAATCCGCCGCCCGCGGCGGTGCCTAGAAGAATCAGGTCCATACAAAACAAACGGGGCTCGCTTCCGCGAGCCCCGTCCGGTGCATCGCGAATTTAAAGCGTCGCGACGTACGCGGTGACTTCCATGGTGACCGCAACCACTTCAGCTTCTGGCTTGGTCCAAGACATCGAGGTACCCTCCAAAGAGATTACGTCTGTGACTGCAGCGCAGCAGTACTGGGCTAGGCTAAAGCAGACGCCGTGCCGGGCTTAATCGCCCTTCCCATCAGCTCGTAAGTGATTGTCTTCCAATGCCTTGACGATTTACCCGCGGCCTACCACTTGGGTGTAAGTGGGTGATATGACCCAGTTAGGGTGAGATCACCCACTAGCCCAACCCATACTTCTTGATCCGATAGCGGAGCGTATCGCGGGAAATTCCCAGCCGCTGTGCCGCCTTGGTTTGGTTCCCGCCTTCCTCCTTCAGCGCTTGTTCGAGTAACTGACGCTCCCACTGCTCGA